>NZ_JAAHBQ010000028.1 GCF_020144665.1 Oscillatoria salina IIICB1
AGGTGATGGAAAAGCATTTACAAGAGAATCTATTTTTTGTTGACGATCGCTATACGATCGCTGATATTAGTTTATTCGCTTATACTCATGTTGCTGCTGAGGGAGGATTTGATTTAAACACTTTTCCTGCTATCCTGGCTTGGATAGAACGAGTTAAGTCTCAACCTCGCTATCTGGCGATCGCTGATTCTCTCAAATAAGCAAGTTAATGCGGATTTTTGTCTATGTCGGGATTAAATGGTTGGACGGAAGATTTTATTACTACGAATAGAATTAAATTGCATTATGTGACTCAAGGGGAAGGTCCTTTGATGTTAATGTTACATGGTTTTCCTGAGTTTTGGTATTCTTGGCGACATCAAATTCCGGAATTTGCGCGAAACTATAAAGTAGTTGCTTTGGATTTACGTGGTTATAACGATAGCGATAAACCTCAAGATCCGGAAGCTTATAAAATGGGTGAGTTAATCGAGGATGTTGAAGGTGTAATTAAAGGATTAGGCTATGAAAGTTGCGTTTTGGTAGGTCATGATTGGGGAGGTGCGATCGCATGGTGTTTCGCTTATGAATTTCCCCAGATGGTGGAAAAATTGATTGTGATGAATATTCCCCACCCTGCTTTATTTACCGAAGCAATTCGCAGTAATCCTCAACAAATGTTGCGTAGCTGGTATATCTTATTTTTTCAGTTACCTGGGCTACCAGAATTTTTGTTGCAGTGGAATGACTACAATGCGATCGCGGCTGCTTTTCAAAATCTGGCTATTGACAAAAGTGCCTTTACCTGGTCTGATTTAGAAGCTTATAAAGATGCGGCGGCGAAACGCGGCGCGCTGACAGCAATGCTAAACTATTATCGCCATGCTTGGAGTAGCTTTTCTAGTTCCTTAGAGTGGGAAGTATTAGATTTACCTACTTTAATGATTTGGGGTGAAGAAGATACTGCTCTCGCTAAAGAGTTAACTTATGGTACAGAAGCTTATGTTAATCATTTAACTATTAAATATATCCCGAATTGTAGTCATTGGGTGCAACAGGAACAACCTTTATTAGTTAATCAATATATGAGAGAATTTCTTACAGAGTCTTCTGCTAGCTAAGAATTGAAGTCAAGATAAAGCCGATGAGTGAAAATAAATTAGGAGTTTGTCCAGTTTGTGGGGTGAAAATCTTACGAGGAGATTTAGTCATCTTTTCTTATGGGGCAAAAGGAAATAGAATTAAACTTTGGGAACGAGTTTGTCAATATGCGACTAAACCTGGTTGTATTAATCCTCATCCTAATTCAGATAATAATTCGTAATTAACGACTTTTGTCCGAAAATTTTAGCCGGGGATCGAGATTAAAAACTATTTTTTCAGTTAAGGCTTGTACTTATCGTTCAAATTAAAAAAACTTATCAAAATATTTTGCGATCGCACCAAGCGCAAACTTTTCTTTCCTAAGACTAGACACATTCTGGTTTGTGAAATAAAATAATTATATTACTCGCAAAAAATCAATAAAATTATTTTTTCCCTCTGCCAAAAGGTCAAATTCGCTACAACTTTTTCCAGTTATTGACTACAACATTGCTAAAGAAACATCTTAACAAAAAAACTGTCATACTTTTTACTGCCCTAGGTCGATTATTAGGGGATTTATTCTCCCCCAGAAGACTGAAGGAGTTTTTGAGTAAGTAGTTGTAAGGTGTATGTCAACTCGATCGCATTCAGAGAGAGAAAATTATGTCAAAAAATAAAATAGGAATCTGTCCAGCTTGTGGAGTAAAAATAGTAGCAGGAGACAAAGTTCTGTTTTCTTTTGGACCTCCAGGAACTAGATCGAGATTGTGGGCACGTGTTTGCCAATTTGCCAAAAAACCAGGTTGTATTAACCAAGATAAAGAAGCAATTGGCGAAATTAACAAACTAGATTATTACGGAGATCCTGATGAATTACCATTGCCCGAAGGAAAAGAACTTCCCGAACCATTACCCGCAGTAGTTTCGGGTATGATGGGATCGAAAGGCAAGTAAGTATTTAAGACTTTTGTCGTTTTGTCGGCAAAAACTGCTTGAGAATCTCCTGCGGTTTTCGATCCCAAGTGTCGAGGTGTTCGTAAATTAAACCCTCTTCATTCATTTTATAAGTCGAATTACCGTTGAAAAATACTTTTGCTTGCCAGGGAACGCGCAAAGTACCGCGCACTGTCCAATCTACTTTAATTACATCTTTCGCTGCTTGGCGAATATTATGAACGTCAAAGTAGATTTCGCGAAAAAAGAGTTGAGCGTGAAAGCGTAACGTCCAGAAAATAATCCGGTAATTAAATTTGTATTTAAATGTATTTACCGGGTCGTTGAAATAAATATCTGGGGTGTAAATATCGTAGCTAATATCCTCTGCAAATAAAGTAGGTAAATCTTTTTGCAAGGTAGCAAGATTTTTTTCTACCCTTGCTTGATATTCGCTTTCACTCAATTCTGGACTTTCCGAAACAGTCATCTTCAATCCTTAAACTATGTCGTCCTAATTCGACGATATCGCGCTTCTACCCACATATAAATCCCGTAAGCCACTAAACCGAGGGCGACTATTCCCAAGAGAAACTTACCAAACGGTTGCTGTGCTAAAGTTTGTAAGGCTCCATCGAGTCCTCTTGCTTCGCTAGGATCGTACTGATAAGCTGCTTGTAAGAGGAAAAAGCCAATCATGGTTAAAACTACTCCTTTTGCAGCCAAACCAAACCTACTGATGCGAACAGCCCATTTTTCTTGTTCGAGATTTAACTCACTTAAATTGAGCTTTTTGCGGAATTTAACACTATAAGCTTTATATAGCATATAGAAACCAACACCGATCGCGATCGCGCCACCAATTCCGACTAACCAACGCCCAAAAGGTTGCTGCATTACCTTTGCTGTCCAATCTTGAGTAGAATCACCACTACCACCACCTTGACTCGAACCCATCGCCAGTAGCGCTGCATTGAAAGCTAAACCTGCATACAAAATTCCGCTACCTACATATCCTAAACGAGCCGCAATACCCTTGGCATCTGTACCCTTATTATCCGGATCTTTAATCGCTTCGACAAAGCGCCAAAGTACATAACCACACAAACCAATAGCCACTAAAACCAACAAAAATTGACCGAATGGTTGCGCGGCGATCGTTTGCAGCGCGCCTTTAGTCCCCGTCGTTTTCCCACCAGCGCTAAAAGCTGCCATTACTGCTAGTATACCAACGATCGCATAAACTACTCCTTTGGCTGCATAACCAAATCTTGCCAGTTTTTCAACCCACATTAAATCCTCCTTCGCCCCAGTTTCTTCTTCTCGGCGACTCTACAACTATGCGTTTTTCTAACTACGGAGGATAGGTCAAATTACACTGTATTTGCATCCACCCAACTACTTAGCTTTCTTTCTAGGTAAAGAAACACTAACGATGGAAGCAAAAAAAAGCAGTTTTTGTTAAGATTAGAAATCCCGATTAAAAAATTTCGGTAGCAGAATCAAACTACTCAAACAAGTAATATTTCTGCTTACCGCAATATCTGCAAATAAATTCTAGCATTTTCCCCAGCATCGAGGATGTCAATCGCCGCCGTAAGTTCCCGCAGTAACTTTCCCGCGAAAAACGACGTAAGAATAGATATTGTAGAAAATCATCACCGGAATCAATGCCCCAATCAAGATAATCATAAATACTAACGCGCTGGGGTCGGCTGCGGCTTCGTAAATCGTAATCTCTGTCGGGATAATGTAGGGAAATACAACTAATGCTAGTCCAATGAACGTCAGCAAAAACAGCAAAATTGTCCAGACAAAAGGTGTTCTTTCTTCTTTACGGTTGAGACTTTGTAACAGTAGCCAAATTAAGAGAACTCCCAATAAAGGAATCAGGGCGAAAATATAAATTTGCGGCGGATTTAAGAGGCGAATTCTCGCGTAGCCGTAGAAAATTGGAGTGGCGATGGTAATCAAAATTGCCCCAATTAAGGTAGTTATCGCAGCAATTTTAGCAGTTTTGTAATGAGTTTCTTGTAACTCGTCGCTAGTTTTCCAAACGAGATAAGTGGAACCAATTAAAACATAACCTTGAATTAAAGTTAAGGCTACTAAAACAGAAGGTAAATTTAACCAGTCCCAAGTAGTACCAATAAAATGACCAGCTTCATCTACTTTTATTCCGGCAAGTACACCACCAAGGGCAAATCCTTGACCGAGGGCGGCGATAAAACTACCAATTCCAAAAGCAAGATTCCAAAACCATTTCCGATTAGCTTGTTCGCGAAATTCAAAAGCTACGCCGCGAAAGATAAAGCCAAATACCATTAAGATAATGGGGATATAAAGGGCGTTTAAAATTGTCGCGTAAGCGAGAGGAAATGCGCCGAATAAACTACCACCCATGAGAACTAACCAGGTTTCGTTAGCATCCCAAACGTTGCTAAGGCTAGTCATTAAAATGCCTCGACGTTCTTCATTTGAAGCAGTAAGGGAAAGAATACCAACGCCGAGGTCAAATCCATCTAGCATGATGTAGAGGAAGAGAAATAAAGCGAGGATGAAAAACCAGACTTGCGGAAGAAAATAAGTTAGGGTTTCCATGTGTTTTTTTCTTGATTAATTGATTGTGGAGTTTTAGTTTTAGGCAGGATTTAATTTATTCGCTAATCTTGTCGGGAGAAGAAAGAAAGATTCTGTTTAATCCCACCAGAGAAATAAAAGTTTTTCCTTTGATAAAGAGTCTACTACCCTTTTTGGACTATCACAATCAGGACAAAATTCATAAACTTCCTCAGAAAAAGCTTTTAAATCTTCTGGAAGTTTAATAAAGTGTAGTTCTACCCAATCATTTCCAGCACCAACAACACTGAAGGAATATTTCTGTTTCCATCCTTCTAGTTTGCGGATAATGTCAACAGTTGAAAGCTCATAGTTAGCGGCATTAGTTTGTCTTACCCAAAGTAAAGGACTCGCATCTTCTGCTTTAAAAAATACTACCATTGCCTTACCAACATATCTTTCGATTGCGGTATCAAAGCCTAACCCAAAGATATGACAGTAGTCCAATGGAGATACAGCTGTAACGAGTGCCTGATAGCCTTGTGCAGCTAGCTGTGACTGTAGGGATAGAACCAAATGGCGCGATGTTTCTCTGGCGGCTTCTCTCTGTAAAAATAAATCCATTGGTTCTACTCGTTCTCGTATCTCGGACGATATGTTATTGAGGTAGTTATCCAAATCTCCGGGTATCAGGGCAGACATAACATCTAATTCTAGTCGCAACCACTGCAACCCGTCTTCTTCTTCGTCATCAGGTTCTACTCGTCCTGGAAAACTGGTTTCTGCAAATTCTTGTTTTACTGCCCATCCTTTGAGTGTAAACGGTGTCACTGGAACCGATACTAATGCTTCGATAATAACTAAGATTTCTCTGGCGATCGCGTTATCTTCTCTCGCTTGACTCATAGCCGATTTTTCCCATTTTTTTAGATTTCCTCAATTGGGGCAACCACGGAGGGTTGCCCCTACTGTTTGGCTTCGACGGGGCGTTCGTCGGGAATGAATTGTCCGGGTTTGGTATCGACGGCGGGTTTGGTTTCTACGCCCGGTACTGGTAAGTCTAATCTTGGTCCGCGACGAATGATGCGACTGCCGAAGTAGAGGGCGGTAAAAAAGAGTAAGGTGTAGGTAACTGCGAAGCCTGTTAAGGAGGTTAAAACGTTGCCTGGAGGCAGATTTGAGGCTGCGTCAACGGTACGAATTTGATTGTACACAATCCAAGGTTGTCGTCCTACGCAACGGACAATCCAGCCTGATTCTACCGCGATGTAGCCGAGGGGGGCGGCGAAAATCCAACCTGCTAATAGCCAGCGTTGTTGGTTGATGTTGTCTGGGGAAAGTTTACCTCGCAGCCATTGAATGACGGTGAGGAACATTAATCCGGCGAAGAAGAAGCCGATCGCGATCATGATGCGGAAGGCATAATAAATTAAACCTACCATGTGCGGTCGGTCTTCAGGTTTGTATTCTTTTAAGCCTTGGACGGGTTCGGATAAATTGGGTTTGAGTTCGAGAATGTAGCCCAAGGCGTTTGGTACTTTGATTTCCCAGTCGTTTGCTTCGGCTTTTTCGTTGGGAATGGCGACTAAACTCCAGTCTGCGGGTTGTCCGGCGGGAACTGTGTCCCAAAGTGCCTCCATTGCTGCCATTTTGGTCGGTTGTCGGTGATATACTTGTTCGCCACTGAGGTGTCCGACGTAAATTTGGAGTGGGGCTACGGCGATCGCTACTGCTAAGACGATTTTAAATGCTTTACTGAAGAAGGCTTCGTTACGTTTGTTGAAGATGTACCAGGCGCTAATTCCACCAATTACAAATAAGGATGTTTCTAATGTGGCGAGAAACATATGAGATACGCTTACTGCCATGAAGGGATTTAAAATTGCTTGGAAGTAGTCAAGAACGATATATTCGCCATCAATTAATTCCACGCCAGCAGGTGTTTGCATCCAAGAATTGGCGGTTAAAATCCAAAATGTTGATAAGTTTGCGCCCAAGGCAACAAAAATGGTGGCGAGAAAGTGAATAATCGGATTTACTCGTTCCCAGCCGAAGACCATAATACCTAAAAAAGCTGCTTCGAGCATGAATGCCCAAGATGCTTCAAAGCCGATTACGCTACCAAAAAAGTTACCGACTGCTTCGGAAAATGGCGCCCAATTTGTGCCAAACTGAAATTCCATTGGTATCCCTGTGGCTACGCCAATTCCGAAGTTGAGAACGTACAGCTTTGACCAGAAGCGGGCGTGATAGTAGTAGTCAGGATTGCGTGTTTTTAGCCAGATTGCTTCGACGATAACTAAATAAATTCCTAAGCCTGTAGTTAATACGGGCCAAAGCATATGGAAGATTGCTGTGAGTGCGAATTGCATTCGCGACAGCACTACGGTGTTAGAGAGAAATTCCATATTTTTAGTCAGTGTAAAGAGAACTTTTTAGGGCGAAACATTTTTTATTATGGCGTACAAATGATTTTCTTACCTAATTCTGGGAAATTTTTTTTGTTCTTTTGATTTACTGACTTTAAAGGATTAATTTACCATTATAATTGAAATTGTTTTATTTGTCAAAAGACGACCTGTCAATGTTAAAAATTGAGGTAAAATTTCGAGGTAAAATCGATTTTTATTGAAGTGAATGGAGAAATTGATATTTTTTCTTGTTAAGAAAAAAAGAAAGCAAATACAACAATTTTTTTGAAAAATAAAAAACGGCGATCGCGGCTTTTGTAAGTACCGAAAATAGCAAAATTGCGCTCAATGTTTGGACGGCAAAGAAAGACTTCCTCGTTTAATTTGTTCGCGTTCGATTGCTTCAAAAAGAGCGCGAAAATTACCTTCACCGAAGCCTTTGGCTTGAGAACGTCGCTCAATTAACTCGAAAAAGAACGTTGGTTGAGGGAAAATAGGCTGGGTAAAAATTTGCAAAAGTAACGGCGATCGCTGGTGTCTCTCACCGAGTTCTTGACAGTCTAGCAAAATTTGTTGCTCCGCGATCGCCTCCCACTCATCTGCAACTAAATTTAACTCTGGATGTCGCTGTTGAAGCTCGGTATAATAACTGTTTGGTACTTCTAAAAAAGCTACCCCAGCTTGACGTAACTTAGCCGTTACTTTGACAATTTGCGGTGTTTGTAAAGCAATATGTTGAATTCCCGCACCTCGGTTAACATCCAGAAACTCTTGAATTTGTGAATTAGGCGAAACTGGTTCATTCACGGGCAATTTTACACCACTTGCCGGATGAATCAAAACCTGAGAATATAAACCTGAGCGATCGGTTTCGATCTGAAAAGTCTGCTCTGGTTCAAAGCCAAAAACTCTTTGATACCAATCCACCGTTTCGGTTAACTTTCCCTTCGCTACATTCAAAACTACGTGATCGATACCTGTAAAATAACTGCGATCGGATTCCCTTGAGTGTACTCGATAATCAAAACAAGTTGATTGAGAATCAGGAGTTGACATTTTCCCAGTCCCCAATTCCCACTCACCAGTCCCCAATTGGCGATCGCATTCCGTTAAAGTATGACGTAAACCAGCGATACTGAGAATTTGACTTGATTTGATCGAACCTTGAGGAAATTGGCGTTGCTGAATTGGCTGAAGAAGCTTTGCACCAGAAGCAATAGCTTTAGCGATCGCCCTTTCTAAATTTTCCACCACAAAAGCAAGATCGGCAATTCCCGGCGGATGCTGCTGTAAATACTCAGCCACCGGGCTATCCTGAGTTAAAGGCGAAGACAAAACAAACTTAACTGCACCATTTTGCACTACTTCTGTCTGCGTATGGCGATTTTTGCCACTAGCTACCGACTGAAAGCCCATTTTCCGCACAAACCACCATCGCCACAATGAGGCATTTTCGACGTAGAAATGAATATAGCCTATTTTCATACTCGATTCAGTCTGAGAGCTTCTTTGTTGTCAATTCTCCCTGGTTTTGGGCGAGGAATGGTCACTCTCTAGACAGAATAACGCCAAATTCACAAAAATAAGTGACTTTCTGGCTGAATATTAGTTAGCCAAACCGCCCTTGCACATAATCACGGGTACTTTCATGAATAGCAGAAGTAAAAATCTCGACAGTCTTACCACATTCAACCATATGTCCGACGCGACTTTCATCAGTATTGAAGAAAGCCGTATAATCCGAGACACGAGAAGCCTGCTGCATATTATGAGTTACAATCGCAATTGTCAGACGCGATCGCAAACTTTGGATCAATTCCTCAACTCTCCGAGTCGAAATTGGATCTAACGCCGAACAAGGTTCATCCATTAATAATACCTTCGGTTCCACCGCCAAAGCACGAGCGATACAAAGACGTTGTTGCTGTCCCCCAGAAAGCGTTAAAGCCGACTTATTTAAACCATCTTTAACCTCATCCCAAAGTGCCGCATTTCGCAAAGCAGTTTCGACAATTTCGTCTAATTCCACTCTTTTTTGCGGACTAAAAATCTTCACGCCATAAGCAACATTATCGTAAATACTACTCGGAAAAGGATTTGGTTTCTGAAACACCATACCTATTTTCCGACGCAAGCGATTAATATTAACTCGTTTGTTATATATATCCTGTCCAAAAAATTCTACTTTTCCAGTTACTTTTACCTTACCTTCTAATTCGCCAATCCGGTTAAGTGCTTTGAGAAAAGTAGATTTACCGCAACCTGAAGGTCCAATTATTGCTGTAATCTGTTGTTGGGGGATATCCATTGATATCTCTTGCAACACTTTTTTGTTTCCGTAGTAAAAGTTTAAGTCTTTCACTCGCAAAGCTGGTGTTTCTGCTAAATTTATTTCCGGTTTAACTTTTCGTTCAAATTGCATTTTAAATATTTCAATAACAGTTTCTTTATTCATCTATTAGCAATTTCTTTAACCTACTAACTGCTACCTGCTAACTGATAACTGGTAACTGCTAACTGATAACTGATAACTGATAACTGGTAACTGGTAACTGCTAACTGCTACCTGCTACCTGATAACTGCTACCTGCTAACTGCTACCTGATAACTGCTACCTGATAACTGGTAACTGCTACCTGCTAACTGCTACCTGCTAACTGCTAACTGCTACCTGATAACTGCTAACTGGTAACTGGTAACTGGTAACTGATAACTGCTACCTGATAACCGTTTATCTTTGCCAAGGTTTACTGGTAACTAAACGAGACAAAATACTGGTAATTAAGACCAAGGTAATCAAAACCAAGCCAGCAGTCCAAGCCATTGCATTTTGGTCTTTAAAAGGCGAAGTAGAGTAATTGTAAATCAAAACCGACAAAGAAGGAGTAGGAGTCAAAAGTGTTTCGGGAATTCCTTGAATTACTGTAATTTTATCCATTCCTTCCGGTAAATTAAATAACATTTTTAATTGTTCAACCAGAGGTGGCCAAAAGTTACTAGAAAGTGCAGTAAAAAGTAAGGGTGCAGTTTCTCCAGCCGCACGCGCGATCGCTAGTAAAACCCCTGTAGTAATCGCCGGAAGTGCAGCAGGAATAATAACACGAAAAACCGTTTGAAAACGCCCACCTCCCAAAGCAGCAGAAGCGAGACGATACTGAGTAGGAATTAGCTTCAAAGATTGTTCGGTAGTCAGAGCAATAATTGGTAACATAATGATACCTAAAGCAAAGCCTCCAGCTAAAGCAGAAAAGCCAAAAGCGAGGACAACAACACCGTAAGCAAAAACACCAACTATAATCGAAGGAACGCTGCTTAAAATAACGATAATAAAACGAACAATTTCTGCGATCGCGTCTCCTGGTTGGGAAATTTCTGCTAAGAATACTCCAGTCATTATCCCCAAGGGAACGCTAATTAAACAAGCAATTCCTACCATTGTCAGTGTCCCAATAATCGCATTCGCAAAGCCATTTGGTTCGTCTTCTACTCCTGCGGGTGCAGGAAGAGAAGTTAAAGCTTCCCAACTTAATTGAGGTAGTCCCTGATGAACAATCTCGAATAAAATTGCTAATAAAGGTAACAAGGAAATCGCCGTAAAAATTAAAGCAATTGCTGTCATTCCCCAAGTAAATAAATTTCTAGTCAAAGATAAAGGTTGAGTTAGTTCATTTTCTAAAAATTTATCCGTTGTCATCTTTGTTTTTTCAGTCCAATTAGTTGCACCATCAAAACCGCGATCGCGTTCACAATTAAGGTAATCGCAAATAAAATTAAAGCGAGATACATTAAAGCACCAATGTGCAATTTGTCAAGGGCTTCGGGAAATTGATTTGCTAAAACAGCCGGAATTGTATAACCCGGAGCTAACAGCGAAGGACTAATATTAATCGAGTTACCAATCACCATTGTCACCGCCATTGTTTCGCCTAAAGCACGTCCCAAAGCGAGGATAACTGCACCTAAAATACCTGCACCAGCCGTGGGTAACAAAATGCGACAAATTGTTTCCCAACGAGTTGCACCAAGAGACATTGAAGCACTGCGTAATTCAGTGGGAACTGCTAATAAAACTTCGCGACTAATTGCCGCAATTGTTGGTAAAATCATAATTGATAATAGTACCCCAGCCGCAAACATTCCAATGCCAAAAGGTTCGGTGCTAAACAAAAAAAGCCAGTTAAAATTATCGTAAAGCCATTGTTGAAAAGGAGTAATAAAAGGAACTAAAACAAAAATTCCCCACAAACCCACAATTACACTAGGAATAGCCGCAATTAATTCCACCAAAAAACCCAACGGCGATCGCACCCAGATCGGTAAAAAATTCTCGCTGGTAACAATTGCTACAGACAAACCCAAAGGAATGGCGATCGCCAGCGCTAATGCTGAAGTCACCAAAGTACCATAAATAAAAGGTAAAGCACCAAACTCCTCAGCGCTAATATTCCACTGGGTATTCCAGAGAAAGTCTAAACCAAAATCGGCGATCGCCGGACGAGCATCTTTAAAGACAATCCAACTCATCCACAGCAGCACCCCAGCGCTAGCAACTAAAGCAAAAATCCAGACTAAACTAATAAATAACTTATCTTGCCAAATTTTTTCTCCTTTTGTATCACTCAAATTTAAATCATTTTCTGCATAAAAACTGCTCAATTTATCAGTTTGCTCGGAAAAATTCATCTTATTTACTCAGAAAATTCGCAATTGAGGACATCTCCTAGAGGGAAATGTCCCCAACACTACAACAAACAATTTTAGTTTCTAGGGACGAGCAGAAACTTCTTGTTTCATGGTATTAATTGCCCGTTGAGCAACAGATTGAGGAATGCGAGTATAGTGAAGCTGACCGTTAATATTTTGACCGTCAGTTAAAATCCACTCAACCATTTCTTCAATTGCTCGCTCTTTCGCCACATTTTCATACTCTTCTTTCAGCAACAGCCAAGTTACACCCACAATCGGATAACCATCTTCAGGATCGTCAGAATTAGCTGTAGTAAAATCTGGATTAAAGCGGATATTTTCTAAAGCTTTATCGGCATTTGCATCCGTAGGTTTAAGATACTGACCAGCTTTATTTTCCACTGCTGCCATATTCAAGTTATTTTCAAAAGCATAGTCTGCTTGAACATAGCCAATAGCACCTTCATTTTGCTGAACAACCGCCGCAACTCCAGCATTTTTAGCACCACCTAAAGTCGTCCCGGGCCAACTAGGAGCTTTGTCAGCAGCAATACTAGAACCAATCGCATTTAAATGGCTAGTAAAAATATAAGTTGTACCGCTACCATCCGAGCGTACGGCAACTCTAATTGGCTTATTTGGTAAGTTAACACCAGGGTTATCAGCACTAATTCTGGAGTCATTCCAACGAGTAATTTTACCTTCAAAAATAGCAGGTAAAGTTTCGCGAGACAGCTTGAGATTGCTAACACCTGGTAAATTATAAACTACCGCTACAGCACCACCAGCCGTCGGAACCATCACCATTCCTTTCTTCATCTGGCTTTTCTCACCTTGCTCCGGTGGTGCATCGCTACCAGCAAAATCAACCGTATCAGCGATAAACTGCTTAATTCCGCCACCGCTACCGATAGCTTCGTAATTGACCCGAAGACCTTTTTTCTGGCGAATTTCGTTAAAATAGCGATCGTAAAGTGGCTTAGGAAATGATGCTCCTGCGCCATTAAGAGTAATATTTGCTTGGGCGGTAAAAAATTCTTCTTCTGAAACTACTTCTGAATAGTTTACCGCTCCAGAAGTTAAAGAAACAGTTACAGCCGCTACTGAAACGGCAACAGCGCGGCGCAAAGTAGTCGTCAGGAAAATCATATTTTTTCTCGATAATTAGGATCGAGTGATAGAGAATTCCGACTTTAAGACTATCGAAATGTTTTTAAGGAAAAGTAAGCGAACAAATAAGCTTTTATTAAATTAAAGTTAATCGAAGTTTAAGAAATGATTTGTCTTTTATATTTGCCTTTGTTAACTGAACTTTTTCCAACAATTATCTTAAAATTAAATTTATCTTTATTATTATTACTACTGCTGTAAATTTGCTACTTGTTTTTCTTCGCCAATTACAGTTTCATAAAGTTATATCGCCCTCAGTGCCACCATGAACCCGCCATTCTTCCTCAAAAATTTACCCAAGCCAGTGCGAATCTTATTTCGCCCGATGCTGTTTATCTCCTTGGGATTACACATCGCCCTACTAATGCTTCCCATTCCTTCTGACTCAAAAAAAGCGAAAATAGAACCTCTTGAAGCCGAAAAAGAATCAGAAGTAAAGATTACCAAGTTACCACCAAAAACCTCTCCCTCACCAACTCCTAAAGCTTCTCCCCAAGCCTCTATTTCACCAACTCCCAAACCATCGCCAACTGTCTCTCAAGCCAAACCGACTCCCCGACAATTAGCAAACCAACTCATAACTCGACCAAAACCAACCCCGACACCCACACCAACTCCAGAAACCAAGCCAACTCCAACCCCAACCCCAACTCCAGAAACCAAAACAACCCCAACCCCAACACCAACCCCAGAAACCAAAACCACACCAACGCCAACTCCGACACCCACACCAACCCCAGAAACTAAGTCAACTCCAACACCAACGCCAACTCCAACACCGACACCCACGCAAACAACTTCCTCGACTCCATCCCAAAGTCTCGAAGATTTCATTAGAGAATTTCCTACTTATAAACAAGCCCAGCCAGGTTCAGGAGAAATTTTGCGCCCTGAATTTGATGAATCTGCTTATATTTACAATACAACTGATAAATTAGAGCAAGTAGCCGACACTTTCGAGTCAAACCTTTTACCAGAAAAAGAATATAACGCCCAACTAACTACAGACGAAAATAATTTTAAAGTTCTTACAGTATCTAAAGGCAAAATAACTCAATATCTACACCTAATTTCTCAAGGGGAAAAAGTGGCTTTCTTGCTTTTGGATAAAACCTATAACTTAGACGCGCTCAAAACTGCTAAAACGGGAGAAGTTGACTTTAATAAAACAGCATTTATCATGATTGTTTCAGAATTAGAAAAGCAGTATGAAGAAGGAACAACTCCCGTTGACCGCAGTCTTCTCAATGAAGGTAGTAAATTTCAAAATTCTGACAAATTCGATTTCCGAGTAATGACCGGAGCGCCTTTTCTCAATCCTCCTACAAAACAAGAACTTATTGATTCTTTGGGTCGTTTGTTACAGCAGGGAGAAGTTAACTTTAACTTTGAAGAAGTAGGTACTTACGGAGGCGGTTCTTTGTATAAAGTATCGCGGGAAACCTTTGAGATTTATGTTATTTTTGCACCTGCTGGAGATAGAACGGCGATAATTATTGCTGATGAATACCCTCGCTAGCTCTCACTTTCTATAGCTAGGGAAACGTTTTCGCCGCCGATATCTTTCATTTCTACTAATAACTGGATGACTTGTTCGTAAGGGACTTGATTGTCAGCTTTGAGTAAAACTGCACCTCGATTATTTTCGTTTAAATAAGCTTGTATTTGAGTAAATAACTGTTCTTTTGTTAAAGGTTGTTCGTTTTGAAAAATGCCTGATGCTGTTAATTCTACTAAATAAGGTTCGGGTAAGTCTTCTAGTGGTTCGTCGCTAGCTTCTGTGTTAGTTGGTAGCTGCACGTCTACGGCTAATTCGTTAAGTAAGGTGGTGGAAATTAAGACAAAAAATGCCAATACTGCCATCATTACGTTTAACATGGGGATGAGGTCGATGGTGGGTATTTTTGAGTTTTCTTGTCTGGTTTTAAAGCGCATAGTTTGTCTTTAGTTAGTTTTGCTTTTGAGGCGGAGCCTCTAGAGGGTGTTACTACGCGGAGCATGGTAACAAGAATTTACCTCGTTTCTCGGCTCTACTTTTTCTGAGAGGCGGAGCCTCTAGAGGGTGTTACTACGCGGAGCATGGTAACAAGAATTTACCTCGTTTCTAGGCAGAGCCTAGAAATGCTAAATTAGAGGCGGAGCCTCCTGTGAATATTCGAGGCGGAGCCTCTAGAGGGTGTTACTACGCGGAGCATGGTAACAAGAAAAATTGTAACAAGAGGCAGAGCCTCTAGATGGTGTTACCACGCGGAGCATGGTAACAAGAATGGCGCATTTGTCTCGTTTCTTGGCTCTGCCGAGAAATGCTGATTTTGAGGCTCTGCCTCTTGTATTCGAGGCGGAGCCTCGCTAAGATGTTACCACGCGGAGCATGGTAACAAGAATGAGGAGATTTAATTTAACTTCTTTGAATGGAAAGAGAAACGGAATCTCCGCCTATTTCTCCCATTTTTCTGAGTAACTTTTCTACTTGTTGGTATTCTAACTCGCGGTCGGCTTTGAGAACGATCGCGCCGTTAGGGTTTTCAGCGAGATATGCTTGCATTGCTTCAGCTAATTCGGCTTCGTCGATTATCCGATTTTCAAGTAAAATATCGCCTTCTAAGCTTAAGCCGACTACTAATTTTTTTTGAATTTCTTGTTCGCTAACTCCTCCTTCTCCAGCTTCTGTTCCCGGTACAATAATATTACCAATTCGTTGACCTGTTAAGCCCATTGAGGTAATAATAAAAAATGTCAAAACTGACATTAATACGTCTAACATGGGAACGAGGTTAACTTCTGGTAATGAGGAACCTGGTTGTTGATTTTTAAAGCGCATATTTAATGATTTCATCAAGTAAGAAGGTTCTTGAGATTCTGACGCTCCTAACGTCGCTATCGCTGCGCGTCACGCTTCGCTCAGAATGACAGGATAGAAATTTGCTTATTAATCAAGGTTCTTCGCTTCATTTGATTTCGCTTAGAATGACAGTCTTGAGATTCTGACGCTCCTAACGTCGCTATCGCTGCGCGTCACGCTTCGCTCAGAATGACAAATAAAACAAATTAAGAATAAAAATTAACTTGTTAATATTCTTCGAGGGAAACGGAATCATTGGGGTAGGAATTGGCGGGAGGTAAAGAAGCTGGATTTTCTTGGGCTTGTGCTTTTTCTTCGAGATAAGGTTCGTACCAAATTTGACGATAAATTAATTCTAATTCGCTACCAACTTCGGAAAAGTAATCCATTTGACGGGCTTGTAAAGTAACTAAAATTCGGAAAATTATTAAAGCAACAATTGCGACAACCATTCCGGCGGCGGTAGTTAGTAATGCTTCGCCAATACCTGCGGCAACTTGGGCATTTTCCTCGACGGAACCGCCTCCGCCAATGTTAAGGTTGTTAAACGTATTAATCAATCCTGTCACGGTTCCGAGTAAACCTAAGAGAGGCGCGATCGCAATTACGGTTTCTAGGAATTTGTCTCCTCGGCGCATTTTGATGAATTCTTTGTCTCCGGCGGCTTCCATCGCTAAACGAAAGGTTTCTGGTGTGGGGCGTTTCAGCTTGAGTGGGGCGTAGAGGAAGCGTCCAATGGGCAAAAAACGGGCATATTCGGCGATTTCTGCGGCTTTTCGCAAGTCAAAACCCGCCGCTTCGAGCACGTCGCGCACGATGCGATCTTCTTGGGTGAGCAGTCGAAACCAAAACCAAGCTCGCTCTAAGCCACTGGCGATCGTTAGCACTGATAATGCTAAGATGGGCCACATCACGGGTCCGCCTTTGAGAAATTCGTCGAATAAGATTCGTGGTGCTTCTTCTATTGTTGCTGGAGACTGTAAGAATAAGTACATTGACTGTAGAGCAAGTAAATTAATCATTTCATTCGACTAGCATATCCGATCTGTTTCTGCTCGTGGATTAAGGAAAAGTTAACAATTTGGCTGGGAAAATGGAGGTTAAACTGTTTTTTACTTCGGTTTGGGAATTAAGTTAGCTAAGAGGATCGTAAATAATAACTACTTCTTGCTTTTTTCCTTGTGGGTTAAGTTTTAATTTTGTACTCGATTGAATAAAATTACTTAGTTGAGAACCTAAGCCTAACTGTTTGATGATTATTCTCGGAGAAATTCCGTAAATACTTCTAAATTCTGTGCCTAAAATACCTAAAGAAATTTTCGTATCAGGATATTTAATTTGTAACTGGATAACGCATTTCAATAAAGCTTTTTCTAAGTCTTCTTTAGTGTTAATTTGGCTGACATTGGTGGTAGGAATAATAGCGCTAGTAGTTTCCGGATTTTCGGCTGCGCGTGGAAGCAAAGAATGCAAGTCTTGTTTGTTAGTTTCGTCGAGTGCTTTACCATTAGAACTATGACGATCGCTTTGGTGGTTTGATTGTTCTTGGCAAAGAGTAATTAGGTGAGATAATCGTTCTAGGCGAGAGGCGATCGCGTGATGTTCTGTTTGAATTAAGTTCTCGATTTTGGCGAAAACTTGCTCAAAATTGCTAATTTCAGCATTTTGGGCGAGAGAATAGGTCTTTGCCTGATTATTGCGACGGTTTTCGATGGTAATCTTGTCATTGTGTCTGATTACTCGATAAACAGTCAAGCCTTTATTTTGCAAATCATTACAAAGATGAGTTAAAATCCAATCGCTCGAACAGACAAAAACTTCCTTAACTGTGGGATACTGAAGGAAGATTGACGAACCAACAGCAATCATTTTTGCATCAGCGCTATCTTTCCCATTAGGAACATGAATTAATTGATAGCCGCGATCGTGAAAGTCTAGATCGTGTTTATTAATCGAGGAATTTTTCCAATTCGCAAAAGCAATTTTAACTTGTAGAGGATAGCGAGAAATACTCGCGAGAAAAGCTTCTCCTTGAGGGTCTAATTTAATATTTTCAATATCCAAAAGTAAAACAGCAATTCCTCTCGAAGAGGAAGCAACTTTTTCAATCAGCGAGATCTTGCAGCTTAAACAACGGTATCTCCTTCTCCCCTCACGAGATCCCGCTTGACTGATTTGGTTTGACCCACAACGGGGACATTTCATCTGTTCTTGCATCGATCGCTTCTCTTTTTCTTATCGTTGCCTGTCACAGCGTAAGATAGAAAGAGTGCTTAATACTTCTTAAAATTATGGCGAGAGATTTACGAGGATTTATCAATTTATTGTCAGAACGAGGACAATTACGCAGGATTCAGGCATTAGTAGACTCAGATTTAGAAATAGCGGAGATTTCCAACCGAATGCTACAAGCAGGAGGTCCAGCATTAATCTTTGAAAATGTTAAAGGTGCGTCTTTCCCAGTAGCGGTAAACTTGTTAGGAACGGTAGAACGCATCTGCTGGGCGATGAATATGCAACAACCCGCAGAGTTAGAGGAACTTGGTAAAAAATTGGCGATGCTGCAACAACCGAAACCGCCGAAAAAAGTATCTCAGGCGATCGATTTTGGGAAGTTGCTGTTTGATGTTGTCAAGGCGAAACCAGGGCGAGATTTTTTCCCCGTTTGTCAGCAAGTGGTAATTCAAGGGGAAGATTTGGATCTCAATAAATTACCTTTAATTCGTCCTTATCCGGGCGATGCAGGGAAAATTATCACCTTGGGACTGGTAATTACTAAAGATTGCGAAACCGGAACGCCCAATGTGGGAGTTTATCGGCTTCAGTTGCAGTCCAAGAATACCATGAGCGTTCATTGGCTGTCAGTGCGAGGTGGGGCGAGACACTTGCGGAAAGCAGCCGAAGCTGGGAAAAAATTAGAAATAGCGATCGCGTTAGGAGTCGATCCTTTAATTATTATGGCAGCCGCTACGCCGATTCCGGTAGACCTCTCCGAATGGTTATTTGCCGGACTTTATGGCGGTTCTGGCGTAAAATTAGCTCAATGTAAAACCGTAGATTTACAAGTACCAGCCGACTCAGAATTTGTCTTAGAAGGAACGATCGCACCTGGGGAAGTAATGTCCGACGGACCTTTTGGCGACCATATGGGTTACTATGGCGGCGTGGAAGATTCGCCTTTGATTCGCTTCCACTGCATGACACACCGCAAAGATCCCCTTTATTTAACAACATTTAGCGGTCGTCCCCCGAAAGAAGAAGCCATGATTGCGATTGCTTTAAATCGCATTTATACGCCAATTTTGCGGCAACAAGTCTCGGAAATTGTGGACTTTTTCTTACCAATGGAAGCCTTGAGTTACAAAGCTGCAATTATCTCTATTGATAAAGCTTATCCCGGACAAGCAAGAAGGGCAGCTTTAGCTTTTTGGAGTGCTTTACCGCAGTTTACTTATACCAAATTTGTCATCGTTGTCGATCGGGATATTAACATTCGCGATCCTCGCCAAGTAGTCTGGGCAATTTCCTCGAAAGTAGACCCTTCCAGAGACGTTTTTATTCTTCCCGATACACCTTTTGACAGCTTAGATTTTGCTAGTCAGAAAATCGGTTTAGGTGGTAGAATGGGAATCGATGCTACGACGAAAATACCCCCAGAAACCGAACATGAATGGGGCGCACCTTTAGAATCAGATCCCGATATTGCAGCGATGGTAACTAGACGCTGGGCGGAATATGGCTTAGAGGATCTCGAATTAGGCGAAGTCGATCCTAATTTGTTCGGTTACGATATGAAGTAGGATGAAGTAGCGATCGCCAAAAATTATTGACTCTAAAACTATGGCAAGTAATCAGCAGGAAACAAAAGTTAAAATTACTGTCACAATTGTTATTTGGAGTTTTGCCACGGGAATGTTAGCTATTTGCATTCCCATCGTCGCCATTACTCATAGCGGCGTAATTCTTCCTCTTACCTTAATTTTAGCTGTAAGTGGCATTACCTGTACCCTTTTGTCTTCTCCCCGCGCCCCAGTAGAAAACTCTCCTAAATCAACCTCCAATTTGCAAGAGTTAGAAGAAAGAATTGTTAATTTAGAAGCAATTTGTAGTAGCAATGAATTTGAGATTAAAAAAGAGTTTAAGCAACTAGATTCATAAGATTAGTTGCTTCTGAAGCAAAATTAGGGTGGAAAAAATCCACCCTTTTGAAAATAGAAGCTAAAAATTAAATGTTTCTTAGATTAAAACTATGGAAAATATTTTAACGAAAGTGGTTATTTGTATCAATAATAGTGGTTGTGATGACTTAGAATTATTGAAGATTTATCAGGTGCTACCTGACGAATCGGCGGCAAAAAATAGTTATCTCAGAGTGATTGACGAATCGGGAGAAGATTATTTATATCCAGAGAGTAACTTTACTATAATTAATTTATCTCCGTCCCAAGAAAAAATTTTGTTCCCTTTGCTAAAAAAAGACAAGAACAATTTGTAGTCACATAATAAAGAGGAGAAATATTTTTAGAGCAATGAATTATCAACTTACACCCGAACAAATGGAAATATATCGCGCTGGAGCGAGACGACGCAGACAGCAAGAGCAAGAAAGAATGGTAAAAAAACAGCAAATTGGTTGTCAAGTAGCCAAAGAAGCAGCAGAGTTGTTAAAAAGAGAATTTGGAGCGCAAAAAATTGTTATTTTTGGTTCCATGTTGAAGCTTGATAAACTCCACGATTGCTCGGATCTCGATCTCGCAGTTTGGGGCTTAAATCCTAGAGATTATTATCGCGCAGTTGGGAAACTTTTGAGCTTAGATCCAGATATTCCTGTGGATCTTGTGGAAGTAGAGTCAGCAAAACCTCATATACTGAAAGTAATTGAAGAAGAAGGAGTACCTTGGTAAATTATAAGTAATTGTACTTAACCCATCTGTGGGAACTGCGAGCAGGAAGTCAAATCCGCGATCGCGCAATAAAATAGAAACAGAACAGTCAAACTATTTAAGATGTTAATCTTGACTGGAAAAATTTAACATCGAGACGGTAAACCAAGAAAAATTATGTCGCATCTAGAGAAAAATTCTTCTGCAAACTCCCAAGATATTCGTATTACAGCCACCAAGAAAATTTGGTCTTACGCGACTGGAATGTTAGCCTTGAGTTTGATTTTTGCACCTGCTAGAAATAGCGTTATT
Source organism: Oscillatoria salina IIICB1 (assembly GCF_020144665.1). Taxonomy (NCBI): domain Bacteria; kingdom Bacillati; phylum Cyanobacteriota; class Cyanophyceae; order Oscillatoriales; family Oscillatoriaceae; genus Oscillatoria; species Oscillatoria salina. Next base: position 20,862 of record NZ_JAAHBQ010000028.1, read on the forward strand.
TTACCTTTAGCAGTAATTTCTGGTGCAGGAATTAGTACCGCTTTTGTTTGGAAAGATGAGAAAAAATCCGGAAAATCTTTGTCTTCAGAGCAATTGCAACAAATCGATGAAAGAATTGCTAATTTAGAAACTATTGTCGCTAGCGATCGCTGGGACTCAAATTTGCAAAAATTGCCAGCCCGCGATAACTATTCTTCGTGAAAAATCTACCATAATAAATTAAAATTGTCAAGACTTTTTTGTCAAAATTATTAAGTGAATATAGAGAAATATCCTGTAGAGAGGTTTCCGGAAACATCTCTACACTTTAACCTTGAAAAAATAGCAAAGCGAAACCGCCCAAATATAAAATTATCACCAAAAAACTTTCAAAGCCAATATTAGCAATACCGTGTTTCTCGCGTCTGAGTAAACCCAAAAGTAAAGTTCCAGTCATCAAAATAGTCAAAGCCATGACAAAAATTTGACGATTATTAATATCGTGATAAATCGAACCATCTCGATAAGCAAAATCGGAAAAAGCTAGTAGTAGGACATCAAAACTATTACCACCAATTACACCACTAACACCCAAAGTTAATGCACCACCACGCACTGCGGCTACCGTCGTAACTAACTCGGGTAAAGAAGTAGATACAGCCGTAAAAATACCACCAACGATAGATTCAGAAATACCCGTATTCTCAACAATTGATAAACCAGATTGTGCGACTAAATATCCGGCTGTTGCAACCAAGGCTGCTAAGAAAATAAACTTTAACCACAAACTAAATAATCCCTTACTACCAAGATTAGCTTCATCAGGTTCATCGAGGAAAGTTTGTTGAGTTTGTTTCGGTCCCCACATCGGTTTTTCTTGAGCTTGTGCAACCAAACGCAAACCGAAAATATAAGTAGCAATGAGAATAATTGTACCCGGATGAATAGCCCAAAGACTATATTCAGGACCAGAAAAAGATAACAAAGGAATTGCCAAAAGCGTAATTAAGAGAGTTCCCTGCATCAAATTAGCAATCGAAGCAGCAGCGTGTTCGAGATTAGCTTTATTGTAAGCGATATCAGCGATCGCCAAAAATGCTGTTTGCGCGGCAATTCCTCCCAAAGCATTACTAATCGCTAATTCTGGATAACCCTCCCAAGCAGCAGTTACCGAAGTCACAATTCCCGACAAAGACGTACTACCACCGAGAAATAAAGCACCAACAATAGCTTCGCCCATACCCGTTTTATCTGCCAAACGGTCGGCTACTTTTGCCATTCGGGTTCCTAAAAAAGCAATTACTGCGGCGGCTAGTAAAAATAAACCGATACTAATAGTTAGTGAGTCAACCACGTTAGTTAATTTAAAGTTGTTTGAAGTTGGTATCCACGCTTCAGCGCAACCAATCCCATGTTTATTATTTCTGGTCTTACTCTCAAAAACATATCCCACAAGTGAGATTATCAGTGAACAGCGATCGGTTATCAGTTATCACTCCCCAGTCCCTAGTCCCCAGTCCCCAATCAGTGAACAGTGAACAGTGAACAGTGACCAGTTTACCCTCGAATCTGTGGTTCTTCTAATTCCACCTTCTTTAATCTCTGTGATTGACAATCCCGACTGTTCACTGATTACTGATAACTGCTAACTGAAAACCCCAGTCCCCAGTCCCCAGTATCCATAGAAAAATGACCGTCGCCTCCGTTAAGATAAACGATGTAGCAATAAGCCTTAACTATGTTTAAACCTCAACGAATCGAACCAAAACCAGGTCAAGAGTCGGTTTGGGACTATCCGCGTCCTCCCCGTCTCGAACCAAGTCCGAAACGTATTCGAGTGGTTTTCAATGGTGTGGCGATCGCTGATAGCCAAAATGCTCAACGGGTACTCGAAACCAGTCATCCGCCAGTTTACTACATTCCCCCAGAAGATATTAAAATGGAGTATCTCCAACGCACAGGTAGACAATCTTTTTGCGAGTGGAAGGGAAATGCTGGCTATTACACGATTGTAGTTAACGATAAGCAAGCCGAAAATGCAGCTTGGTTTTATCCTCATCCGACTTCCCGATTTGCACCGATAAAAGATTATGTTGCTTTTTATCCTAGTCGCATGGATGCTTGTTATGTAGACGAAGAACAAGTACAAGCACAAGCAGGGGATTTTTATGGAGGTTGGATTACTAGCGATATTGTCGGTCCTTTTAAAGGTGGTGCAGGAAGCTGGGGTTGGTGACTACGAAAATTTTTGCCTTTTTTATGATTAGAACTTATGTGAAACAGTTAGCTTTTTAGGAGAAGCTTATCCTTGTATCGAGCTAATTTTTGAGGTTACTTTCTCAGCCAATCCTAGATTCGTTCTCTGCTGTAGAACCGTAATTTCCTAAATAATAAACGAGCAGTACCCAGTGGGGAATAACTGCTCGTTTAGTGACGAATTGCTCGTCTAAGAACAATCTGCTAGAACTGAATTAAGAACCTCGTTTGAGAGCAAATTCTATCTGGCGAAACTCTTGTTCGAGACGTTTTTTCAATTTGTCTGGTATGGGACGACGGTAAGAAGAAGGTGTAAAATAGCCAGCCGCACTGTTTAATGCGGTTTGCATGGTTGTAAACGATCGCAAAGCTGCGACTTTATTATCTCGGCGATAGCGAGAAGCATAATCGTTAATTTGCTTGCGTACTAACTCGGCTACCTCTTTTTTATTCGGCGCATCCTGGGGTAATTCGATCGCTGTTCTGAGACTATTAAGCAATGTTAAACTATCTTGACGATAGTTGCCGTTTAGTCCGGTGTCGGTGTTACCGCAGCCTGTTAAGGCGATCGCGACTACCAAAACCAGAGCCAGCAAACTAGATAAGTAGCGTCTTATAGGCATGATTAAAATTGATGTTAGCGAAAATCGAAATTAAAATCCATCGTACCTTGAATTGGGGTAACTTTTGGTTTTGCTGTTTAATTTTCTGTCTTTGGTAGTACGCTTATCCTTAACCAAAACGTCCGCTCACGTATTGCTGAGTTGCTTCTTCTTGAGGACTTTGGAAAATGACTTCAGTGCGATCGTATTCGACTAAATAACCTTGACGTTTACCATCATCTGTGGTTTGCACGTTAAAAAATGCTGTTCGATCTGCTACCCTTGATGCTTGCTGCATATTGTGAGTAACGATCACAATTGTATAATTTTCCTTAAGCTGATGAATTAATTCTTCTACTTTGAGTGTCGAAATTGGGTCGAGAGATGCACAAGGTTCGTCCATCAACACTACATCTGGTTCTACGGCGATCGTTCTTGCGATACACAAACGCTGTTGTTGTCCCCCAGAAATGGCTAAACCACTTTGTTTGAGCTTATCTTTGACTTCATCCCAAAGTGCTGCACCGCGCAAGCTACGTTCGACTAATTCATCCATATCTCCTTTGTAACCGTTAATTCTCGGTCCAAAGGCGATATTGTCGTAAATTGATTTCGGAAAGGGATTCGGTTTCTGAAACACCATCCCGATTTTACGTCTCACTTGCACTGGATCGACATCAGAAGCGTAAAGATCCTGACCGTGATAAGTGATTCTTCCTTCTCCTTTAAAGACGGGAATTAAATCGTTGAGACGGTTATAGCAACGCAGTAAGGTACTTTTCCCGCAGCCAGAAGGACCGATAAAAGCAGTAACGCTATTTTTAGGAATTGGTAAATTAATTCCCTTTAAAGCCAAGAAACTGCCGTAATAAACGCTCCAGTTTTCGGTATTTAAAACTGTTTCTTTTTGGGTGGTGATATCCTTTTGAGTAACCATTAATTCAATCCTCTCGTTAAAAATTTTCTTGTATTAACGCGTAACCAAATTGAGAAATTAATAAGTTCGTCTTGCAGTTGCCAAACGGGAAATGATACTGGTTAGCAAAACCAATAGCACCAAAATAAAAGCCGCCGCAAAAGCCAGTTCCCTTTGATTTTCAAAAGGTACGATCGCGAAATTATAAGCCAACACTGATAATGAGGCTGTTGGTTCCATCAAAAATTCCTTCCAATTGGGCCAAAATTGGGTAAATAAGGCGGTAAATAACAAAGGTGCTGTTTCTCCGGCTGCACGGGCTACAGCTAGAGTTACGCCTGTAATAATCGCGGGAACTGCTGCGGGAAGCACTACTCGCAACACGGTTTGATAGTCATTTGCTCCTAGCCCAACTGAGGCTTGTCGTACTTCTTGGGGAACTAATTTTAAGGCTTCGTCGGTAGTCCGAATGATGATTGGTAACATCAAGACAGCTAAAGCGAATCCTCCCGCCCAAGCGGAATAAGATTTAGTTGTTAAAACGAAAACTGCATAGGCAAATACACCGACAATAATTGAGGGTACGCCGCTCAAAACGTTAGTGGCAAAACGAGTCCATTCAGCAATTTTTCCGTTACTAAATTCGGACAGATAAATTGCTGCCATTACACCTACGGGAACGCTAATTAATGCACCAATTCCTACCATCAGAATTGTGCCCAGAATCGCGTTACCAAATCCGCCTCCTTCCACGAGTGGTGGTGGTGGTAATTCGGTAAAAATTCTTGGTTGGAGTTGACCAATTCCTTGAATAATCACGTAGGAAAGAATTAAAAATAAAGGAACGATCGCCAAAACCATGAATAAACCCGCAACTCCGGTCATAATCAAGCCGAATAAGGTACGACCAGATTTAGGGTTACGTTTCAGGGTAGTGGGGTCAAATCTAGAGCTAGGACTATTGTGAATATCTAAAGTCATCTTTATTTTTGGTGAAAACTAATTAAATTCTCTGGAGTCTCTTCACTAGCATTTGGGCTAAGATGTTGACTACTAAGGTCATGGCAAACAAAATTAAGGCAGCATACATCAAAGCTGCTACTTGCAAGCCACTTGCTTCAGCAAATTGGTTAGCAAGAAGCGAGGCGATCGTGTTAGATGGTTCAAAGATTGATAAATTTACTTTGTTGGCGTTACCAATTAACATTGTTGCTGCCATTGTTTCTCCTAACGCTCTTCCTAGTGCTAACATGATGCCGCCGATGATTCCTGAAGAAGCAGCCGGGAGAATTACTAGGATAATTGCTTCCCAACGGGTTGCACCTAAACCGACTGCGGCTTGACGCAAATCTTTGGGAACGCTAGAGATGGCATCGCGAGAAATTGCGGCGATAATTGGTAAGACCATGACTGCTAAAACTAATGCCGCAGGTAGCATTCCCGGTCCTTTTAAAGGTGTGATTTCTTTGAGAAAGGGAATTAAGACAAAAATTCCCCATAAACCATACACTACGCTGGGGACAGCCGCAAGTAATTCGACGAGGAAAACGAAGATTCTTTGTACTTTGGGTGGTAAGTAATCTTCGCTGAGAAAAATTGCTACTCCAAGTCCGATGGGAACAGAAATTCCTAATGCAATAATTGAACTAACAATTGTGCCGTAAATTGCTGGTAAAACGCCGTATTCTTCTCGCGGTGGGTTCCAACTACTATTGACCCAAAATCCTAAACCAAATTCAGCGATCGCTGGTACTGCCCGAATCGCGACGATCGCTGCAATCCAGATTAGCATAGCTAAAATTGAGAGGGCGAAAATACGTGCTGCCCATTTAAAACTATTATCTGTTACCCGCTCTCTTGGGGGACGGGGTTCTAGTCTTTGATTAAAATCTCCACTTACTGAACTCACACTTTAACCTCTATCTTTAGATACAATGTTCAAGGGGTATTATATGGTATTATTGTTTATTTTTCCTTTTAGTTTTGAGACTTGGCTCTTTTTCATTTGAGTTACATTTTGTCGGAAAAAGTTGTTCTCAGTTTGGGGAATTTGTCTTTAGCTGTGAAATTAAAGAGAAATTTGGTTAGTAAATCTTAGCAGGGTATTTTTAAGATTAGGTAAAGTAATTAGCCTTGAGAAAATTTTTTCCCTTTGGCAAAGTAAAGATTTTGATATCATAGAAAAGATGATTTGTCAAGGGAAAAATAGACAAAAGACGTGCAGAAGCAATCTCGAATGAAATGATAAAATGCAGATTGCACAAAAGTTAGGCGAAAAGTGGTGCAAACATCAGTTTCAAGTTCGACAAAAACTCGTGACTCTGGTGGAGAGAAAATCCCCACACCAGGAGAAGCATTACAAAAGTGGCTCAACACTTTGGCGGCAAGAATTATTAATGGGGAGTTAATATCGAAAGAAGAAGCGCGATCGCTAACGGAAATTTCCGCTCAAGAAAATATTTTGCTCTTGTGCGAAGCGGCTGACAAGATCCGTCAAGCTTGTTGCGGCAATACAGTAGATTTGTGCAGTATTGTCAATATCAAATCGGGTAATTGTTCGGAAAATTGCAGTTTTTGCGCTCAATCTGTGCATCATCCGGGCAAAGATTCGCCAATTTACGGTTTAAAATCAAAAGAGGAAATTCTCGCTCAAGCTAAAGCAGCCGCAGCCGCAGGTGCAAAACGCTTTTGCTTAGTTTCACAAGGACGAGGAATTAAATACAATAGTCCGAAATCTAGCGAATTTGAGGAAATTATCGCCACAGTCAGCGAAATTATTGCCCAAACCCAGATTAAACCCTGTTGTGCTTTAGGAGAAGTCACCCCCGAACAAGCACAAGCCTTGAAAGAAGCCGGAGTCACTCGTTACAATCACAACTTAGAAACCTCCGAAAATCATTATCCCAACATAGTTACCACTCATAGCTGGCGCGATCGCGTCGAAACCGTGAAAAATATTAAAGCGGCGGGAATTCAAGCTTGTACGGGCGGTATTATCGGCATGGGCGAATCTTGGTCAGACAGAATTGACCTCGCTTTTGCACTCAGAGAATTAGAAGTCGAATCAGTACCGATTAACTTACTCAATCCCAGAAAAGATACACCATTAGGAGAACAAAGCAAACTCGATCCCTGGGAAGCACTCAAGGCGATCGCCATTTTCCGCTTTATTTTACCTCAGCAAATTCTCCGTTACGCTGGAGGTAGAGAAGCTATCATGGGCGAATTACAAAGCTGGGGACTCAAAGCCGGAATTAACGCCATGTTAATCGGACATTACCTCACCACCCTCGGACAACCTCCAGAACAAGACCAAGCTATGCTAGCATCCTTGGGATTAGAAGGTGGTGAAGCGCCCATTCCTGGTGAATACTCAGCTACTCACGCAAGTCGAAATACCTAACTGTGTCTGCTCCCAACCAACTCCTTTGGACGATCGTCGGTTTACTATTAACCATTGGTGGTACTTTTGTCGAAGCTTTTGCCACCAATGTACCTTGGAATTGGGCAGAACGAGGGGTACAAATTTACTCTCTCAAGGTTAGTTTTCAAATTGGTGCGGTACTGCTAGCTGGTTGTTTAGGAGGCAAAAACGCAGGCGCTCTTTCTCAAATTGCTTACATTATTTTAGGCTTAACTGGGCTACAAGTGTTTAATGAAGGCGGAGGTTTAGAGTACCTCACTCAACTCAGTTTTGGTTATTTGCTCGGTTTTATTCCTGGGGCTTGGATTTGCGGCTATTTTGCCTTTCAAACTAAACCGCGCTTAGAATCTCTGGCTTTTAGTTGTCTTTGCGGCTTGCTAACGATTCATATTTCCGGGCTTACTTACCTGATTGTTTTGTATGTGGTGAGTCCCGCAGGTAGCATAGAGACGGGACTCTGGGAAGCGATGCTAAATTATTCTGTTTATCTTTTACCCGGACAGCTAGTGGTGATCTGTGCTGTGACTGTAGTAGCGTTTTTCCTGCGTAAAGTAATGTTTTATTAATTCTGAATCATTGTTGTCAGGCGATCCGATCGCGATCGCCGACAAATTATCAACTAGAAACAACCAATGACCAAAAATCGCTTTTTCTGGATTGTTGCCTTAGTCGGGCTATTTCTGGATCAATTAACTAAACAAATAGTCTTAGACAGTTTTCAGGAGATTGGTGAAACAGTTCCTTTGTGGGAAGGGGTTTTCCATCTTACCTACGTTACAAATACTGGGGCGGCGTTTAGTCTGTTTACGAATGGGGTTCATTGGCTGCGCTGGTTATCTTTCTTAGTTAGTATTGGTTTAATGGCGCTGGCTTGGTTTGGTCCGCGCTTAAAAATTAGCGAACAGTTAGCTTGTGGCTTTATTTTTGCTGGGGCGGCTGGTAATGGCATTTGTCGGTTTGTCTACGGTCACGTGATTGATTTTCTTGACTTTCGGCTGATTAACTTCCCAGTGTTTAATCTGGCAGATATCTTGATTAATATAGGAATTATTTTTCTGTTGATTGCTACTTTTCGCGACACTCCCAATCGAAATAATCGTCGAGAAAGTTAGAAACAATTCTCGTTCTCAGCCGATTTTGAGGTTGACAAATTACAATATTTGTGTATTTAAGACTTAGTTTTTTTGCCAAACCAACGAAGATAAATGAGTAACCAGCCTCCGCGTAATCCCCAAACCCAAATTTCTCAAGTTTTTACCCAAGCAGTCCAAACGATTGCTAATCTGGGCGCAATGGCGCTGAAACCGGGGGCGAAGGTTCCCGAAATTCAGATTAGCGATGCGGGTAAGTCAGCCGAGTTTCCTTTGTTAGGAGATCGATATTCATTGGGACGTAGTTCTAAGTCTTGTGAAATTGTGGTGCGGAACCCGGTGGTAAGTCAAGTTCATTTGTCAATCGAACGCGATCGCAAAAGTCCGAGACATTTTAACTTGAAAGATGAAGGTTCGACCAACGGGATTTATTTTGGAAAGCGTCGGGTAACAAATATTCGCTTGCGTCACGGCGATAAATTTTCTCTCGGACCGCCGGAATTAGCCGAAGCAGTGGAAGTAAAATATTACAATCCGCCGCCGTTTTTAATTCGGGGATTGCGGTATGGGCTTTATGGTATGGGTGGAGTAGTGGGGATTGCAGCTTTAGCGATCGCCGTTGAATGGACAAAGTTCTCAGTACGTCCTTTACCCAGAGGAGTCCAAGGTCCGGTGGTAGTTGTCGCCCGCGATGGGGAAACGCCTCTACGTCCGCAACGTAACGAAGTTCACCGGGAATTAAGGAATTTAAGTGATTTTTCGCCTTATTTACGCCAAGCAGTGATTGCATCGGAAGATAGCCGCTATTACTGGCATTTTGGCGTCGATCCGTTAGGAATTTTACGGGCAATAATTATTAATTTACAACGGCAAGGCATAGCTCAAGGTGGTAGTACGATTACCCAACAGCTAGCGAGAAGCTTGTTTGCAGACTACACCGGACGAGAAAATACCGCCCAGCGTAAACTGCGGGAAATGGTTGTCGCGCTGAAAATGGAGACATTTTATAGCAAAGACGAACTGCTAAAAACCTATTTGAATCGAGTGTATTTAGGTGTCGGGAGTTCGGGATTTGAAGACGCGGCACAATTTTACTTTGATAAATCCGCCGCCGATCTTGATATTTCCGAAGCTGCAACCTTAGTGGCAATTTTACCAGCGCCAAATAGTTATAACCCCGTCCAGGACTATGATACCGCCGTTCAGCTAAGGAATCGCGTCATTACACGGATGGCGCAATTAGGGATGATTAGTAGTGAAGAAGCATCTCGTGCGAGGCGATCGCGCATCGAAGTCAGCCCCGAAGCCAGAGAAGCCCTCAGCAGCACGATCGCGCCTTATTTCTATAGCTACGTTTTCCAGGAATTACAAACTTTACTCGGCGAAGAATTAGCCGCAGAAGGTAACTTTATCGTCGAAACAGGCTTAGATATCAGTACCCAAGCCCAAGCCGAAGCCGCACTGCGTAACTCGCTTCGCACGAATGGTGCCAGTCTCGGCTATTCTCAAGGTGCAATTGTCACCCTCGATACCAACACTGGGGAAATTGTCGCTATGACTGGCGGTGCAGACTACTCCCAAAGTCAGTTTAACCGCGCCACCCAAGCCCAACGACAACCCGGATCTACTTTTAAAGTCTTCGGCTACGCCGCCGCCTTAGAAAGAGGCATTTCTCCCGGAAAAACCTACTCCTGCGCCCCTTTAACCTGGCAAGGACGCAGTTATCGCGGTTGCGAGCGTAGTAGTGGCAGTATTGATATGTATCGCGGATTAGCTCAATCCGAGAATTCCGTTGCTTTGCGAGTAGCTCAAGATGTGGGCTTAAACCGAGTCGTGGAAATGGCGCAACGCTTAGGAGTTGACTCGCGTTTGCAGGCAGTACCCGGTTTGATTTTAGGACAAAGCGAAGTTAACGTCCTGGAAATTACTGGCGCTTACGCCACTTTCGCCAACGACGGTGTTTGGAATCGTCCCCACGCAATTACCAGAATCCTCGACAGTGGCGACTGCGAAAACGACAACCAACCCCAAACCTGTCGAGTCATTTATGATTTTTCTCAAGATGCTCAAAGAGAAAGACAAGTAATCTCTCCCGGAGTCGCCCAAACCATGACAGCCATGTTACGAGGAGTTATTCAAGGAGGTACTGGTAGCGCCGCCGCGATCGGTTTTGGCGAAGCCGGAAAAACTGGTACAACCGATCGCGCGGTTGATTTATGGTTTATTGGTTATGTCCCTAGTCGAGATTTGGTTTCCGGGATTTGGTTAGGTAATGACGATAATTCTCCTACTAGAGGCAGTAGCGGACAAGCTGCTCAATTGTGGGGTAATTATATGCGTCAAGTCGTGAGGTAAATCATCTTTCCCTCGTTACTTGGCTCCAGCCGAGTAACGACTCCTGGAGGCAGAGCCTCCCGTTCTCTAACAAGCGGCTCCAGCCGCAAATTGTGCGTGTCACGGCAGAGCCATGACACCAGAGGATCAAAAATTGAAAGATTGTTTACTCAAGCTGATAAATGACTCCAGCAATTTCCTCTCTTAAATCTCCTTACCTAGATTTACTAAACCAGGAATTAACCTTACCAAAAGCAGACAATCAAGCACCTTTAGTAATTGATTTATTTGCCGGATGCGGAGGATTAGCTTTGGGTTTTGAATCTGCTGGCTTTCGTACTGTTGGCTATGAAATGTTAGCTGATGCTTGTGCTACTTACACAAAAAATTTATCAGGAAAATGTCATCAAGTTACGCTGACGCGCCATCCTGAATTAATCGATAATGCTCAAGTAATTGTTGGGGGACCTCCCTGTCAACCATTTAGTAAAAATGGATATCAACTTGGTTTATTAGATAGTCGAGATGGTTTTCCGATTTTTCTTGATGCTGTTGCAAGCTATCGTCCCCAAGTTGCTTTGTTCGAGAATGTACGCGGAATGCTTTACCGCAATCAAGCTTATTTCGAGCAAATTGTCGCCGCTCTTTCTCAACTAGGTTATACAGTTGAATGGGAGATTTTAAATGCAGCCGATTATGGAGTTCCTCAGCGCCGACAGCGACTTTTTTGTATTGCTCATCAAGCCGTCTGGAATTGGTTTCCCAAAACACATTTATCTCCTTATACAGTGGGAGAAGCGTTGGGAGAATTAGCATTTAAGATACCACCTGATGCCCAGTTTGTTACTCCTAATCAAGATAAATATATTCAAAAATACGAGCAAGCTTCTCAATGTAAGAAACCAAGAGATTTGCACTTAAATGCACCTGCTCGAACAGTAACTTGTCGCAATTTGAGCGCTCCCACTGGCGATATGTTGCGTATTCGTTTACCTGATGGACGTAGGCGAAGATTAACTGTGCGAGAGGGCGCTCGTTTGCAAAGTTTTCCTGATTGGTTTGAATTTCAGGGTAGTCACCAAAGTCAGTGTCAGCAAATTGGAAATGCAGTTCCTCCTTTACTCGCGAAAGCTTTAGCTGTAGCTGTTAAAGATTGTCTTGAAGCTGGAAAGAAAGGATTAAAAGCTCATTCTTTTCAGCCTGTACAATTATCTCTGAATCTTACTCTGAAAAACCCTGAAAAATCACCTAAGAAAAATCCCTCTGGAAGCAATCGCTTAGAACAAAAAAGATACATGGAACCCAAAATTGAACAAGCGTTACAAATTCTTAAAGCAGTTGGTATTCCGGTTGATTCGCAAACACCAAGACGTAAGTTACGTTTAGCATTAGCTTTACTAGCAGTAGCGAATATTAAACCAAATACAAATTGGGATGATGCTGCTTATTGGGAAGGAGTTGGTTCTTGGGCTTTAACTTCACGAGAAATTATCAATTTTTGGAATACTTATTATCTAGAAGCTTTAGGAAAACCGCTATCCAGTGGTTCTTATGACGATGTGCGACGTAAAGATTTGGCGTTGTTAGTTCCTTCTGGTTTAGTATTACGCAGTGTTGCTAATCCTAATGCTGCGACAAATGACCCAACTCGCAGGTATGCTATTGCTGCTGATGCGAAAAATGTAGTTCGTCAATTTGGCACTTTTGAGTGGGAAGAAACGGTAAATCAAATTGGGATTGTTTAATCTCCGTTGGTACTTTTCGCAGATTATCCAGAATTGATCTTTGTCGGAAGTTCAGATAAAAACGAGCGTACTGATGAAATAAAAGCATAAACATTCTTTAACGTTGCTGTATCTTCGATTTCTATATGTTGCTCATCCTCTGTATTCTCTTGACTGTTTAAGTAGAAGCGGAAACGGATTTTCAAATTTCCTTCATCAGGAGATTTTATCCATCTTGACAAAACTTGAATTTCAAACAAAAGTCCATAATTAGCGTGATAGGTTATAAGAGTAAATTTCTCTAAATCTTCCTCTTCAATTACTTCTGAAATAACTAACTCTAAATAAGCTATTAAGGAAGCTAGCCTCTCGTGTGCTATGTATTCAAAGCTCGACTTAGATAAATAATTAAAAGGAGCCGACATTTGGCTAAGTCTAATCTGAATTATGCTCCATCTTTTTCTATTTTCTAAGCTACCCAACAAAAAGGTTATTTTCCAAGTAGAAAAATTTAGTTCGCTAGTTCTCTTTATTTCTAACTGCACGCAATTTTCTGATAAATATTGAGGCTTTAATTTTAATTCTCTTTCTATCTCTCTTGACCTTTCAAAAATAAAATGCTCTGGACGAAGCTTGCTCATCTTTCCTAAGATATCTTCGTTTAGTGAATTAATAAGGGAATGTATTTGCTCTTTTTCAAATCCAATTTGTAAGTTAAAATCAGAGATTTCAACACCCATTTGATGAACAAGCGCACAAAGTATGCTACGAGAACCTAGTAAAGCTTCATATTTGATTTGAAGTATAATTCCTTCATCAACGGATTGGACTGACTCAATTAATTCATCGGCTGATGTTAATTTATAGCTTTTCGGGTAACAGTTAATAATTTTCCCAATAAGATGAGCGAATTGAACAGCTTCATCTTGAGAAAGTTTTGGAATTAGTGCAACAAAGTCATTAACTGTAATTTGCTTATCTACTTCCAACAACGAATTTTTTATGATTAGCAATTCATCAAGCGAAAATTCGATTACAGCTATTTCTTTAGTGAAGTTGAGAGTCTTCATGTTTAAACTAGATATTTAGTTTGTAGTAGAGACGTTGCGTGCAACGTCTCTACATAAATTTGCAGTTGATTAATTACCTAGTTTTAGGAAGGCGGAGGCGCGAGAAATGCCGTTTTCTGTGCCGCTACTGGTGATGGAGGACTAAAGTCCTCACTACGTACGAACGGTGATGGAGGACTAAAGTCCTCACTACGTACGAACGGGTGATGGAGGACTAAAGTCCTCACTACGTACGAACGGTGATTTGCAGTTGATTAATTACCTAGTTTTAGGAAGGCGGAGGTGCGAGAAATGCCGTTTTCTGTGCCGCTACTGGTGATGGTGAGGCTGTGTAAGTTCTCGAATAAGGGTTGACCGAATAATTCGATTACTTGTAGTAATGGTAATTGTTTTTCAAAAATTGGTTGACTTTTTTCCCAATCTATGTATACATAGCCGTTATTGTTTTTGGGTAAGGTGGCGATATTTGCCTGAAATTCGGGGTTTGCGAGGAGGGAATTGTCGGAGAGTGCTGCGGCGATCGCGTCCACGGAGTTTGCGATAATTTCGTATTTGCCGATGCTTGTATGCACTCCTTTAACTTCGGTAGCAAGTTGTTTTTGGGCGGCTTTTAGTTCAGTCCAGGCGGTTATTTGTTGCCGATCTCCTAAACTAAAATTACCGATGTTTAAGCCGCGTTTCTGAGCAATTTTATCTAAGTTAGCAATTCCTGTTTCTGTGGCTTCTGGATTATTTTTTTCAGCTACAAATACCCAGTCATTATTAGGAAGCAAGGAAATAGCATATTCGCCGTTTACCCAAGGAAAAACTTGTTGAGATAAATCAATTTGAAATTGACTGTTGAGATTGGCTAGAATTTGTTTAAAGATTCCGCCGACGAAATTTCCCGCAGTTAATTCGGTAGTTAAATCGGTGTTAACTTTCTCTAAATCAGTTCCCGAAGCACTTAAAATACTGTTTGCGGGAAGATATTTTAAAGCTGCTACAGGTTGAGAAAGAATGGGTTTTTGTTCTGGTTTATTCGTAGTTCCGAGTAAGGCTGTTTGGGCGACTAAACCTTGCGGATCTAGTTGAATAGCTAAAGTAATTGTTTCTGCTGACTCGGCTTTGGGAGTTGTTTGGTTGCCAAACCAAGCGTTAGCAGCAGCAAGATGAGCAAAAGCTACGCCAATACGCGGTGTAGGAATTGTGTCTAATGCTTGTTCGTAAAAGGTGGCATTTTTTAAGTTTAAATTGCTTGCTTGGGCGTTATTAATTGCATCGCGCAAGACTTGGGAACTATTGGCAAATAAAACAAAATTACCGACAACGCCACTAGCTAAATTACTTTCTTTGCTAGTAGTTAAAGGACGACGATAAAGTAGTTTAACTCCTTTGTAGTCATCAGAAACTAAATCTGAGGTTCCGGCGATCGCGCTCTTACTGTAATACAATTGCAGAAACTCACGAGCTAGTTGAGCGTCTCGATGCTTGACAGCCAGCAAATATCCCGGCTGTACGCCATTTTCCGCGTTGCGATCGTAGTCTAAACTCGTAATCGCCAGAGTAATTTCGTCTCCCAGCCAAGGTTGAATATCTTTGCTATAGCTGAGTCCCGTATTTGCGAGTAAACTAGCTTTAATTTCGTTTAATTCGCGATGCGATCGCCCTCTTTGGGAAGGACGCGCTTGCAATTGTCGAAATGCTTCTAAACGATCTGGGTTTACCAGCAAAGAAATCATTGCTGGTGCTTGTCTGGGGATAAATACTGTTGCGGTTGGGTTAGCCGCTCCCTCCCCCTGTAACAAGGTTAGAGGAGTTTGAGCTAAAATCCAATTTAAGCCAGCAACACCAATCGATAGCAGTATCAGACAACCAGCAGCTAGAGCCAAGAAAAAAGAGCGAAGCTTCATAAAATCAACCATTACCAGCAGCAAACAGGGCTATCCTGCCCATACTATTATTTCAGGTTGTTTGCTAATTTGAACGATGAAGATGTCTTAATTCATTCTTAGCTATCAAATTCAGCTTATGTCTATCTCTCAAAACTCTCGTGAAATTACTGTTGAAGAATTGGCTACCTTGAGATCCCAAAACGATCGCCCTGTACAATTGATCGATGTGCGAGAACCAGCCGAAGCTGCGATCGCGCTCATTGATGGCTTTGTTTTACTTCCTCTCAGTGAATTTCCTCAATGGTCCGAACAAATTCCTGTTCGCTTTGACCCCAACTTGGAAACCTTGGTAATCTGTCATCATGGCTATCGTTCTGCCCAAATGTGTCACTGGCTACGAAGCCAAGGCTTTACAAATGTTAAAAATATTCTTGGGGGTATCGATGCTTACTCATTGCGTGTCGATCCCAGTATTCCTCGTTACTAGCTTTCTGACTTTTTTCCGATTAAAATTCTTAGTCAGATTTGCTATCCTCTTTAATAATTAAGCTAATCTGTGCCAGATTAGTTAATTTTCGCCAAAATTTAACCTTACTGTCGAAAAAGTGACAGTAAGTTTATTACCACAAAAACAATATTTAATCCAAAATTTTAATAAAAAGTTAAAAATTGCTGCCAATGGCTAAAAAAACAAGTTTGAGCGATCGCCACTTACGCATTCTCTGGGCAACTATCAGACACTATATCACCACTGCCGAGCCAGTGGGTTCTAAAACCTTAGTTAACGAATACGATTTTAGCGTTAGTTCTGCCACAATTCGCAATGCAATGGGATGGTTAGAAAAAGCAGGATTACTTTATCAACCCCATACATCAGCCGGAAGAATACCTTCTGATTCCGGATATCGAGTGTATGTCGATCGATTGCTCATTCCCAACAAAGCCAACCAAGAACGCATCGAAAAATTACTTACTAAACAGCTTAACTGGGAAGCAGGTAATTTAGAAATTTTATTGCGCGGTGCAGCCCAAATGTTAGCAACATTAAGTGGCTACATTGCGATTATTACCATGCCCCAAAATTCTACCACCCAAGTGCGCCACGTGCAATTAGTCCAAGTTGCTCCCGACAGAGCAATGCTAATTTTAGTTACCGACTCCTACGAAACCCAATCAATTTTAATCGAATTACCAGGAGAGGAAAATAAATCCGCACCAAATCCCGAACTAAATGAAGGAGAATTACAGATATTATCTAACTTTTTGAACAGCAAACTTAAAGGGCGATCGCTAACAGATTTATCGAGTTTAGATTGGCGCGAATTAGGACGAGAATTTGAACGCTATGCTAATTTGATCCGCAAAGTTCAAAAAGAATTAAGCCGCCGTCAACAATTGCCTAATTCCACACCAATTATGGTGCGCGGAATTGCCGAAGCTTTACGCTTGCCAGAATTTTCAGAATTACAACAAGTACAAATGTTACTTCACTTACTTGAAGAAGAACAAGACCAACTTTTACCCTTAATCTTTGAGTTACCAGAAGGAGATAATCCTGGGAAAAAAGTTAGTATTAAAATTGGTTCAGAAAACCCTCTCGAACCCCTCAACACCTGCACCCTCGTTTCCTCGGTTTATCGTCAAAAAGATGTTCCCGTCGGTAGCGTCGGCATTCTCGGACCAACCAGAATGCTTTACGAAAATGCGATCGCGCTCGTAGAATCTGTAGCAGATTACGTTTCTGATGCTCTCACACAAGCAGCTTGAAGGGGACTGGGGACTGGGGACTGGGGACTGGGGACTGGGGACTGGGGACTAGGGAGAGGGGGAGGACAAGGAGGAATTAGGAGATTAACTGATAACTATAGTCATTAGCAATAAAAGCGACATTTTGGTAGTGGGAGCATCTTGCTCCCTGATAGCGAACAAGATGGTCGCACTACGGAAATTAATTTGAACTACTATAAACTCAATCACCAACTACTAAATACAAATGAACAATCAACTAATCAGAAAAATTGGCTTTTGGTTGCTATGGGCGGGATTTCTGGGTTATGCTTTTTTCCTAGCACCTCCTAATCAACCAGACACCTTTGAATTAATCAAAAATATGTCCCTAGGTAATTTAGCAGGAATTAATCCAGCGATTGTAGCTTTATTCTATTTAATGGGCGTTTTTCCTGCTATCTACGCTTGCTTATTATTGATCGATGGTAGAGGACAAAAAATCTCAGCTTGGCTGTTCGTTTTGCTATCATTTGGTGTCGGTGCTTTTGCGATTTTGCCTTATTTAGCTTTACGTGAAATTAATCCTGAATTTCCAGGAAATAAAGATTGGTTGATAAAGTTGCAAGACTCCCGTTGGTATGGAATATTTTTGGCGATCGCGACAATTAGTTTACTCGCTTTTGGTATACTGAAAGGCGATTGGACTGATTTTGTCCAACAATGGCAAACCAGTCGCTTTATTCACATAATGAGTCTTGATTTTTGCCTCTTATGTTTGTTATTTCCCGCTTTGGTTGGTGACGATATTCAGCGACGGGAAACCGAAAATAGTCTTCTTTTGCGAATAGTAGCGATCGTACCTTTATTAGGTGCAGTTGCCTATTTGTGTTTGCGTCCCAATTTATCAGAAAATAAATCAGAAGAAGTTCCCAGTAGTCAAGTCAGTTTAACAAATTGAAATTTTTTGTGGAGTAAAGTTATAATAAGAAATAATTCTTTACGGAAAAGTGATTTTCAATTTAAATTATGGCTGTTACTTACGCAAAAAAGTTTAATAATTCACTGACTGCACGCGATATACTCAAACAAGTAGTATGCGATCGCGAACTTCATTTAATCACTCTCAATCGTTACCGCTACAACGAACAACGTAGCTGTAAAGACTTAACCGATGTCATCGAAAGCTTAAACGGTACTCCCAAAGAATTAGTCAAAGACTTATCTCGTCACGTCTCAGACGAAGCCCGTCATGCAAATTGGTTAACCGATTTACTCATCGATTTAGGTGCAGATGTTGGTACACCTCCAGGAATGTCTTACATCGACGAATTTGAAAGATTAATTGACCAAGATTCCTTCAAATCAAACAACCATCTTGAAAATGGAATTATTGCTGCTTTAGCATCAATTAACGCCACCGAAAAACGCGGTTGTGAATATTTTGCCGCACACATTTATGCTTTAAAACAAGCTCCTCAAACCGAAGAAAATATTAAAATTCGCGAAACAATTGCCAAGATTTTTCCTGAAGAAGCAGGTCACGTGCGTTGGGGAAATCGCTGGTTAGCAAAAATCGCCAAAAAAAGCCCCGAACATCGGCAAAAAGTTGAGCAAGCAAAACTCAAATATAGCGCCATCGAACAAGCGGCTTATGAGTCAGGAATGGATATTATGTTAGGGGCAGAATTACGTCGCTTAAATCATTTGGTAGAAATTACTAATACTATGCCGATGTGGGAACGGACACAATATTTTGTCGAACGTTTACCCCAAACACTTTTCAATTCCGAATTACAAATGACTCGATTTCGCATTGCCGAACGCGCATGGAAACGCGACCCTCAAGCATTTATCGAGAAGTTTGTCCCCATGTTTTTTAACGGTTTGAGTAAGATAGAAGACAGCCAAAAAAAAGCAAAAGCCTAGATACATAAAACCCCTGTAGAGACGTAGCATTGCTACGTCTCCAAAAGTTAATTTTCTCTGGCTGATTGACTACCCAAATCTTCCGGTCCCCAAGCATTAACCAATCTGTCAGTACGAACTCTTCCGTTAGGAAATCTTACCATCAAACGCCGTCGGCTAAAGTCGAGCGTATAAGTATATTCGCCGTTATTAGCGACAAAAATCTCATTTTCGCGATCGTAATTAGAAAGAGTTATAGTTAATTGTCTGCTACCATCTTTGGGAGCGCCAATGTAATATTTTGGCAATTGGCGATTATTTTCTGCCGAGCAAATAAACAAGGCGTAATCGCGTGTTTCTGCCACGTATAACTCTTGGGAATTAGCATTTGGACAAAAACTAGCTTCCGACTGAGCAACTTCCCAAGCTGCGGCTGAGGAATTGAAGTAACAAAAACTCGCTGCTCCTATCAGAAATGGGCTAATTAAGGCTTTACTATTGAACAGAGACTTCATCGGTAATAGGTAAAAGGTTTAAAAAGTCAAAAAGGTAATCGCGTAACCATCCTATTTTACTCTCGACTACTCTTGACTGCTCGCTAAATACCCTTTTCGCATTCCTTTTTCGTGACTTCGTGGCGATAACGAAACATATCTCTCAGTCGGGCTTCTACCCACCAGCCCAAAATTAATTCGGCTAATTCTCCTCCAGGTATTGCATATTCTATCGAATCTGTCAAGCGAGTTTGCCGATTTTCCGCCACAAATTGATGTTTATGTCGCCAAAACTCCATCGGTCCGTCAATTTGTTCGTCAACAAATATTTGATATTTTTTACATTCCGTATGATGCGCTAACCAGCGCACCGGAATTACTCCTAAAAAAATCTTAAATTCGCTAATTGCACCCACAGCTAACCCTCCCTCTCGACGCACAATTTGCACGGGTTGCCAAGGAGGAGTTAAAACATCTAAAATATCCGGTCGTTCGTGGAAATTCCAGACAATTTCTACCGGAGCATTAATCAGACTAGAATATTGAAAATGCAGCATAAAAATATTTTACTAGATTCGATTTAAAAATACAAGCGGGTGGCTTGGCAAAATCTAATTTACCCTACTTAATTGTGACGTTTATGTCTTCTTTTTTCGGTTATAACCATTGCGATCGTCAACGTCAATATGCTTTAGATATTCTTTTACTTCACAAGTAAGGTGAGCAATTATACCTTACTTGTCAACCAAGAATTAACCATCAGTTAGATGATTGTAAATAGGGAAGAGAAAACCAATCAATTAGCGGTTGTTTGAGTAGTTCGCGATTACCTTGGGTAATACTTAAAAATCGCCCTTGGGCTGTATTTGAGATGACGTAGTAAATGTTACCATCAATTGCTTGATAAACATTATTACTTAAATCAACTTCGGTAATTTCGACATTGACAACAGCGCCATCTAATTTGCGTATTCCTTTATAAAATTGAGGATAAAGCCAGCCACAAATATTAATCCAAAAATCTTTGGTTTCTCCAGCGAAAAAAGAAACAAAGCCATCACCACAATTATTTCTAGCGCTAGCAAGAATAAATTGCTGAGATTCAGTTTGTTTGGCTGAATTTAGGTTGGCTTTCACGGGATTTATTGTTGAAGCAAGAAATAAGCTTATGCTGAGGAATACTAAACAGATATTTCTGACTTTTGCTGCTTGACTAAAGCTTCCAAGTAGATTAGCTTTCATAGTCTGTATCAATTTCTATATCTAATGTTTCTTCATCTACTCTGACATAAAGTATATTCGGGCGACAACAAACTTGACAATCCTCAATATATGATTGTTGCATTCCGGCACTAATATCGATAAATGTTGTATTTAGTTCGCCACAAAAGGCGCAGTAAAATTCGGCTGTATTTTGCATATTTTCTGGTGGTTTGTATTTTTTAAAGAGGTGATTTTTTGCTTAGTTTGACTATGTTAGTGGCTAAGGAGGGGGCCATTTTTCCAGCTTGGATTGGTAGCGGAAAATTCCTGAAAATGATTTTTCTTAAATACATCAGTTTCAAGAGGAATTGTTGCCAAATTCGCCTACATTTGCCAAAATAAGCCGCGCCGATTATTTTCAAGTTAGATGCGAGATCGATCGACGGGAAAATGAGTCTCAGCCTCAGCTAAATGTTTTTTAAGAGTGGCTACTGGTAGAGGTGCTTGGATGTGATTCCAAGGTAAGGTTTGCTCGAGTTTCCAGTTATCGTGGACGTAGAAATCGAGGTGGGGAATTTGTCCGCGCATTTCTTTAAAAGCACGTTTAAAACTTCCGACAGTATCACCGTAGTTTCTAGTTAATTGTAGCAGAGGAGCGAGGCGGCGATCGCCACGGGAGATTAAAGCTTGAATTATTGACCAGTTATAACTTTCTGGGCGAAATTCTATTCCTTTTTTTCCTAGTTGTTTTTGTAATAATTTTAGTCTTTTTTTCGCTTGCGAATTGACGCCAAACCACTGAAAAGGCGTATGCGATTTGGGAACGAATGTGCTGCAACCCAAGGTGAGACGCAAACCTGGGGCAGATTTCTTGATAGTTTCCATCATGGAAATAGTTTCTTCAATATCGGCTAATTCTTCGCCGGGAACGCCAACCATTCCATAAAGTTTTATTCCTTTTAAACCACCTGCTTTAGCATTGATTGCCGCTTGTACAATTTCGTCATTTGCTAACTTCTTGTTTATAATTTGTCGCAATCTTGCCGAACCACTCTCAACCGCAATTGTCAGCGAACGAGTATCGCGCTTACTTAAAGTTGCAGCTAGTTTTTCTGTCACTGTATTTGTCCGTACCGAAGCGATACTTAAACGCACGTCGTCGTACTTTGGTTGACTGAGATAGTCGAGTAAAGTTTCAAATTCGGGATGTTGGGTAACTGATGCACCTAATAAACCAATGCGGTTGGTAACTTTAACTCCTTTTTCAATCGCGGGAATTAAAGAACTTTCTAAGTTAGCAGTGCGAAAAGGTAAAGTTAGATAACTAGCTAAACAAAAACGACACATTTCTGGACAACTTCGCACTACTTCTACCATGTAAATATTAGCCCAAGCTGCCTCTTCCGTAACAACTGTAGATGCGGAAAGAGTGTTACCGCGATAGGTTTGTTTTTCTACTTGTGCGGGAATTGAACTATCTACTGGTTGAATAGATTTAATTGCACCATCAAGGCTGTGATAAGTAACTTCATATAAACTGGGGACATAAACCCCAGGAATTGTGGCTAAATGACGCAATTTTGTGGCACGATCTGCTTTTCTAACTTGTTTATAAGCTTCAATAAAATTAGCAAGTAAATTTTCGCCATCACCGAGTAAAATTATGTCAAAAAAGGCGGCAAAAGGTTCAGGATTAGCAGTTAAAACAGGTCCGCCACCAAATACTAGAGGATGGGTATCTTTTCTTGAGGTAGCTTCGAGGGGAATTTCTAAAGATTCGAGGAGATTGAGGATATTGACATAATCCAATTCCCATGATAAAGAAAATCCTAGGAGTTCAGGATTGCGAGGTAAAGATTCGGCGCGATCGCAAAACAAACGAGAAACCTGCAAATCCGATCGCGTGGCTAAAGTTGCCCAGACAATCTGGTAGCCTAGGCTAGTAATGCCGACGCTGTAGTCGTTGGGAAAAGCAAAGACAACGGGAATAGCGTCAGCATCGGGGGTAGCAGGAGTAAATAAAAGACGTTCGGAGGCAAAAAGACTCAAGGTTTCTGTTTAAATTGGGGATTAGGGATTGGGAATTGGGGATTAGGGATTGGGCATTCAGTATAATATCAGTTTATCTCACAATTTTGCTTGGTCTTCCCAGTCCCCAGTCCCCAAATCTTGAGGAAATGAAAAATAGCGATCGCAAAACTCGATCCTCGACATACAATAAGCAAGCATAAGCGCGAGTAGCGGTGGGTCGTGGTCGAACTGAGGAGCAAAAATGTTTAATCTTATTCCCCCGATGCTGAGACAAAAAGCCAACAAAGCTAATGACTCAACATCCGCAACACCAGAAACAGTCTCTAGTGAGGATTCTAACTCACCTCTGGTGGAGGAAACCACAGCAACGAGAATCCAAACAGATGACGAAGCCGAAATTGACCCGGAAAAAGAAAATAATGCTCGAAAATTACCAGCAAAACTGGTAGAATTTTGCCAGAAAGTACCAGTACCCGAAAAAGTTGCCAAACAGTTTCGGGAACCGCGATCGCTACATCGTCGGTATTGGTTCTGGCTGAGTTTAGTAGCGGGTGTAGGTGTAAGCGGCGGCGCGATCGCTCTGGGTGTGGTAGCCTGGAAGCTTGAAAATAGCGTGCCGAAATCTTACGATGAAGTCCTCACCTATGCTCGTGAAGGTACTTTGACAATTAAATCTGCTGATGGGGCGGTTCTGCAAGAAATTGGACCTGTTACCCACGAAAAGCTGGCAATTGACGAAATTCCCGAACAAGTACAAAATGCTTTTATCGCCAGTGAAGACCGTAACTTCCGAGAACATGGCGGTGTAGATTATGGTGGTTTAATTCGCGCTAGCTTGTCGAATACGAAGTCTGGGGAAGTTGTCGAAGGGGGTAGCACGATTACCCAACAATTAGCTAGACTGATTTATCTCGACCAAGAACGCACAGCGTGGCGGAAAGCGAGAGAAATTCGCATCGCCCAAAAGATAGAAAATAATTACGAAAAAGAGCGGATTTTAGAGCGTTATCTGAATTTAATTTATTTAGGTTCGGGTGCTTATGGAATTGGTGATGCAGCTTGGGTTTATTTCAGTAAGTCCGTAGATGACTTAACTTTAGCCGAAACTGCAACCTTAGCAGGAATTGCACCAGCCCCAAGTGAATTTTCGCCGTTTGAGAATCCTGAATTGGCGAAACAGCGTCGGGATGAAGTGTTGCGACGAATGGCAAAAGAAGGTACAATTAGCCAAGCCGCAGCCGAAAGTGCGATCGCGTCTCCTTTAGAAACAAAACGTAGCAAACCGAAACGTTTACAACGTCAAGCGCCTTATTTCACCGAATATGTGCAAAAGGAACTGAAAAAAATTGTTCCGGAAGAGGCTTTACAAGCAGGCGGAGTTGTGGTAGAGACAACTCTGAATAATGATTGGCAAAAACAAGCCGAAAAAGCGATCGCCGAAACCCTAGCCGAAAATGGTGAAAGCCTCGCTTTTGAACAAGCAGCCTTAGTCGCGATCGATCCCCGGAACGGCGGAATCAAAGCAATGGTAGGCGGTAGCGACTTTAGCAAAAACCAATATAACCGCGTTACCCAAGCCCAAAGACAACCAGGATCGACATTCAAAACCTTTGTCTACGCTACCGCGATCGCCGCAGGATTTTCGCCCAACCAAGGCTTCATGAATGCCAAATATGTCGTCGATGACTACAAACCCGAAAACTATAACAAGTATTACAGCGATAGCTGGACTTCGATGCGCGAAGCGTTGATTCAATCAATCAACGTAATTGCAGTTCGCGCCCTTGTCGATGTAGGTTGGGAACCGACAATCGAAGTAGCGAAAAAAATGGGTATCGAATCGAAACTCGAACCCGCTTACGGACTAGCACTTGGCGCGTCAGAAGTCAACCTTTTAGAACTAACCAACGCCTACGGAACCCTAGCCAACAAAGGTGTTCGCCAAAAAGCAAACGGGATTGTGAAGGTTCTAAATAGCAAAGGAGAGACGATTTACGAAGCCGAGAACAAAGGCGATCGCGCGATCGATGCCGAATCCGCCGCGATTACCAATTGGATGCTTCAAGGAGTCGTCAGTAGCGGTACAGGAAGCGCCGCCAAATTAGACCGCCCTGTAGCTGGAAAAACAGGCACATCCGACGAAGCCCGCGACTTATGGTTCGTCGGTTACGTCCCCCAATTAGTCGCAGGAGTTTGGCTAGGAAACGACGACAACAAGCCAACCAAAGGTAGCAGTAACACCGCCGCAGCCGCTTGGAAAGACTTCATGAGCGAAGTCGTCGAAGACTTACCCGAAGAAAAATTTGACGAAATTCCCAAAGAATTAGGCGATCGCGAAGGCAGCATTAAAGCCAAACCACTAAAACCGAAAAACCAATACTACATCTACAAACCCAAACCCAAACCACAGCCTCGCGTTACCGCTACCAGAAGTTCTGGCTCTACATCCCGTCGTAGCTATAGCGGCAGCAGTTCCCGTCGTAGCTCATCCGGCTCAAGCAGAAGCTACACACCTCGTCGCGCAGCCGCACCAGCCCGACGCAGCGCGCCAGCCCCCGCACGGCGTACCTATCAAGCACCAGCCCGACGCAGCGCACCAGCCCCAGCCCCAGTACGACGCAGTGCGCCAGCACCAGCCCCAGCCCCAGTACGACGCAGTGCGCCAGCACCAACACGCCAAGCCGCACCGCCCCCACCACCCCCACCACGGGCAGCAGCACCCGCTCCCGCAGCACCGCCACCACCTGTAAACCAAGCTCCGGTGCTGAACAAACAAGCCAAACCTCCCGTAGCACCACCGCCTCCCTAAGAAGGAGGACAAGGAGGAGGGGGGAGACAAGGAGGAGGGGGAGGACAAGGAGGAGGGGGAGGACAAACTGATAACTGAACCCAGTCCCCAATCCCTTCCAGTCCCCAATCCCCAATCGCCAATCCCCAATCCCTAGTCCCCAATATCCCCCAAACTCCTGATTAAACCTGGGATTGATGGAGAATTACCCGATCTTTGGTAGGATAACCAAAAAAGAAGCACCAAAATTAAGGAGTTTATAACTTATGAATCCATTATTAGCAGAAGGAACTGCCGTTGCTGGAAATTTCCCGATTTCGTTTACGGCTGTTTATGTAGTAGGATTTGTCGCGGCAGTAACGCTCGGTTCGATCGCCTGGTATAATTCCAAGCGCCCGGTTGGTTGGGAAAATAAAGAGCGTCCCGATGTTGTTCCCAAAGTTGATAAAGAGGAAAATCCTGGAGTTGGTAAACCTTAATAAGACAATTTGTACTGTTTAAGAAGACTTTTTTTGGTGAGACGCGGATTTCGCGTCTCTATTTTTAACTGGGATAGCAGAAAATTTTAGTTTTTGTCAAATATAATCAATGTATCGAGCTAATTTTTCAGGTTACTTTTTCAGCAAACCCTAACTTAGGTGGAGATAAATAAGCTTTCGATCTTATGCAGCAAAGTGCTAATTTATTTTGCTAAGAGTAAAGTAGCTTCAATTTCTTGGCGTACTTCCCTAGTAATATAACAATCACTGTTGAGGCACTCTACTAATAACTGATTAGCTTCATAGTAATTTTTCAGCGCTTGTGCTTGTTCTGGGCTAAATTGCCAATTGTGACCAATATTGCGATAATTAATGGTAATCGTTCGGAGTTGATTTGTCCAAGCTGTACCATTTTGCTGCCACCACTGCTGAAATTCGGCTTCAGATTCGCGATCGCCGGGTAATTGTTGTTTAAGTTTTTGCAAAGCTTGACCTAATTTGGAGTTGGCG
Source organism: Oscillatoria salina IIICB1 (assembly GCF_020144665.1). Classification (NCBI taxonomy): domain Bacteria; kingdom Bacillati; phylum Cyanobacteriota; class Cyanophyceae; order Oscillatoriales; family Oscillatoriaceae; genus Oscillatoria; species Oscillatoria salina. Next base: position 47,270 of record NZ_JAAHBQ010000028.1, read on the forward strand.
GCGCGATCGCAGGCGAGAGCAAATGCACCTAGAAAGGCATAGGGACGATCTGTATTACGCAAATCTTGGGCGCGATCGCAGGCTAAGGTGAGGATTTCGTCTAAACCGATATCGAGGGCGCGAATGTTACCCAACATGACAAGAATAAATAAGTTGCGATCGAGGGCGCGTACTAATTCGCAATTGCGGTAATTTTTTGGGTTACGATTAGTTTGTTGAATACAGGCAAGATTGAAGTAAAATGCTCTGACTGCGGCGGCTTTAAAAGTAACTTCTACAGTAAGAGTTTTTTCATTTACCCAAGTTAAAAATTCCTGTAAGTAAGCATCTTTGGCTAGCAAATTATCAATTTTTGCTTTCATCAACAATAATAAACAATCGGCTTGAGGTAACATTCCTACTGCCAGTAAAAAGATTTCGCGCCAGTTTTTTTCGGTAATTCGAGCGACTAAATTGTTGAGCGATTTTTCTAATTCTTGGGGAGAGGAACTGGTGACAATTTTGCGGGCGGTAAAATACTCTTGAAAACTCAAATGAGAAAAAGAATAAATTCCTCTGGCTCGTTCGACTAAAATCCCGTGTTGTGTTTCAATGGATTTAAGGACGGCGGCACTGTCAAGTTGTAAAGCACGAGAGTCAGTTTCGCTCTCGGTGAGATTGCGAAGATAGTCAGCAATATACTTTTCAATGTCTTTTTGTTTGAAGAGAAATTCTTGACGCTCGAAAGTAATCAGTGCGAGATTAGAAAGTAAATCTTTCTTACGCTGTACCGAGAGTTTTTGGTAAACGCGATCGCGGACAATCCCCCGTTTCGCATCCCATTTTCTCATTAAAGTCGCAATTCCACAACCGTATAACTCGGCGCGATCGCTAGGAAAATCACCATTATCTTCAAATTCTAAACACAACAATGTTAGTAGCAAGGGATTAGTTGCGAGTTCCTGAATTCGGTGATTTGCTTGCAGTTGTGCTAAAAATTGTTCGGCTTCATAAACGGTTTCGCTGTCGCCTTTTTTGGTTAGACAAGCCAGATTACTATCTATTTCTTCACCTTGAGAACAAATTACATGACAATGACTTTCAGTACGACCCAAATTAGTATGATATTTAGCTGTAAACCATTTCTGAACAAAAGATTCAATTTGCTGGTAACTAAAATCAGCAATTTCTACTTCCGTGAAGTTATCTAAAGTAGATTTTCGTACTGCGGTGCGACAGGCGATCGCGAAACGATTGCGGTGATATTGACAATAAAAATTGCGAATTTCCTGATTTACTCGCAGAACATCTTCGGCTTTAACTTCATCGATGCCATCAATTAAAATTAACGCTCTCCCTTCGTTCAGTAATTTGGCTGTTTGCGCTTCACTTACGTCAAAAATCAACAACAGCTTGATAATATATTCCCTCAAACTCGGCTGATTTTCTGATTCGGAAAAGTGTCTCGCTACCAGAAAAATTGGCACTAAATCGCCGAGCAAATCGCGATAGCTGCACTGAAGAGCAAGATATTTTAAAAATGTAGTTTTTCCCGATCCGGGTTTACCGAGAATTGTCAGTTTTGGATAACGCCGCACCGCTTCTTCCGCAGGACAACGTTCTTCATTGAGTCGATTGAGTCCAAGGCGATCGCCGTTTTCTGCTTCCGGACTAAACTGTTGTAAGAGTTCGGCGATCGTCAAATTTTTCCGTCGGGGAATTTTTTCTAAGATATTCACTTCTGTGTAAATATCGCTAATTTCGATCGGACGGGACATATCTAAAACCCGAATTGTGCCGCACTGATCTTGCAGACTGAGGCGTAGTTTGGTACAAATATTATTAACTAAAGTATCGATATTTTGCAGTTCTGGCGCTTGGGGTTCCTCCTCAAAAACCTCTTCCCAGTCGAAATCGAGTCGAAAGCAAATTTCCTTAAAAATTGTTTGATCTACTGGCTTCCCTGCAAAAAATTTTCCTACAGTCTGACGCACGCAACCCACTTCCTCAGCCAACTGTTGCTGAGTTAATTCCGTGCGCTGGAATGCTCGGATTGCTTTTTGTCTGCCTAATTCTGATAGTTTAAGCGATCGCCTTGCCATTGCTAATCAATCAACTTGTGTAAAATTTAGTTAATTTTTTTTGCAAATTAGCGCCATTTTAACATTGCTCTCACTAACTTAAACATTACGCTAACTTGGCTTTGTCATGCTGGAATTTACTTAAATTCTAATTAATTATACCGAGAGGTTGTCATGAAAACAGTCCTAATAGTCGAAGACGAGGTAATTAATGTTAAAGTGTTCTCCAAAATTCTCACTAAGCAAGGTGGATTTGCCGTCAAACACAGCGAAAATCCTGAAGAAGTAATCCAACTCGCCAAATCGGGGCAAGCGGATGTTATCTTGATGGATGTTTCTCTGGCAAGGAGTTTTTATCAGGGTAAACCAGTAGATGGGATTAAAATCACGCAAATGTTGAAGGCTGATTCTACTACTGCGAGACTACCAGTTATTTTAGTAACCGCCCACGCCAGAGAAGGCGATCGCGAAGCATTTTTGCAACAAAGTGGTGCTGATGGTTATATTCCCAAACCTGTTATCGATCTACAAGATTTCCTCGCGCAAATTGCCGCGATGGTACCAGTATAGTTACAAGAATAAGTTTGGAGATTTTTTAGTTCCCGCCAGGAGGAAAATTTGCTGAAGGTGCAAGTCTACAAGATGAAAGCGATCGCGAATGTTAATCGTCAATCACAGATTCACGCTGGCGAACGCAGATTTAGCTTATACTATCTTAATCTGCGTTCCAGCTTGGTCTGTTGGCAATGATAGTTACAGGTTTCTTTCTCTGGGCAGTGGATTTGAGCAGAATGATTTTCTAACTTAAGCTTAAAATAGGCTTAATTGAGTTAGAGCAAATTATGAAATTCAACCGTGACTTGGTTAGACAAATCTTTAATTTAACGTCTATCCTCGGTGCTTTTGGGATTAATATTTGGGCTAATCTCGCCCCAATTAAAGGTTTGACGATTGGCGAAATATCAAATCAAATATTTGGCGATGTTTTAATTACTCCAGCTAGTTATGCTTTTGCTATTTGGGGAGTAATTTATTTAGGGTTGATTAGTTTTGCAGTTTATCAGTTTTTACCAGCTCAACGCCATCAGGAAAAATTGCGTCGGCTTGGTTACAGTTTAGGGTTTGCTAGTTGGGCACAAATTGTTTGGGTATTTGTCTTTTTGTCTCGCTGGTTTGTAATTTCTTTAGTGGCTATGATTGCCATTTTGCTACCTTTACTTGGTGGATACTTAAAATTAAGAAATGGGGACAAAAATTTTTCTCGTCAGGAGCGATGGTTGATGGTAATTCCCATTAGTATTTATTTAGGTTGGATTAGCGTAGCAACAATTTTGAACGTCGCGATCGCTTTAACGAGTGTCAACTGGAATGGTTGGGAAATCAGCCCGGTAGTGTGGACATCGATGATGGTAGCCGTCGCGGGAATAATTGGTGCTACAGTAATTAAACAACAGCGAGATCGAGCATTTGGCTTAGTCTTAGTTTGGGCGCTAGTAGCGATCGCAGTTCGTCATTGGGAGACACTGGCGATCGCCCTAACATCCGTAGTCGTCGCGATCTGCTTAGTTATTTTCCTCATTTTCCAGCTATTACGATCTCGCCGCAATAACTTTAAATCAGCAGAAAAGCCCCTAAATGACTGATTAATTAATTAGCCGCAGCAGGTGTAACAGCTTCCACTTGACTTGATTGAGTAACATCGAAAATTACTTTAAATGTTTCCCCCAATTCTTCCTTCAGGGACGCTTCAAACAAAGTTACTTGTTCGGGAGTAATTGGTTGGGTAGAGCGAACATCTACTTTAATTAAAGGTGGATTGGTATCGCGAAAAACTTCTGTTTTCGTTAGCTGCATATTTTCTTCAGTTAATAAAGGACTATTAGCCACAACTCTTCGCACAGAATCATTAACTTGAGCTTGCTGAACCAAATCGATAAAGCTAACTCCTAAAGGTACTGCTAACAAAGCAATGAGAAACAAACTAACTCCCCAAGAAACCGAGCGTCCGAGTTGACTTTTTCGAGCATAACCACTGATTACATAAACACAAATGCAAGCGAGATTGATGCCAATCAAATTAGTAAAATAAAGTAAAAAAGCACCAAAACTTAATTGCCATAAACCTTGGGAAAAAGTCAGCCCAATGACGCAAATTGGTGGCATCAAGGCAACAGCGATCGCCGTTCCCGGTAAAGCATCTCCCAAAGAAGGGCGAATTTTCGCATAAGCACTAATTCCCCCCGCAACAATCGCAATCAGTAAATCGACTAAATTCGGTTGGGTACGTGCTAAAACTTCTGTCCCAAATTCCGGAATCCCAATAACTAAACCAACCAAAGACGAACTGATAAAAGCAATCAAAGTACCTGCCGCGATCGAAGAAAAACTACTACGCAGCAGGATTAAATCTCCTTCCAAGGTAGCAAAAGAAAATCCCCGTAAAGGCAGCATTAGAGGTGCAATAATCATCGCACCGATAATGACGGCAGTACTATTCAAAATCAGTCCGAAAGTAGCGATTAAACAAGAACTGACAATCAGAACGATATAGTTGAGAGTTAGCTGCGAATCTTTAACCAGAGATTCCCTCAGCTTGAGTATGGGAATTACTTTCACCCAATAATTAGTGACCGAATGCCAAAGATTTTGCATTAGTATAGATACCCCTGATAAATGCAATAGCTCCAATGCTAATTTATCTTTGGCAGGTCACTTCGTCGAGCTCGGGAATTCTTTTACGAGATTTTACTGAGGCTATTAACGATCAGATCCCCATCATGCTGCGGCTGTAAGGGGTGGTTTCGGGTGCATTGTACATTGCCCAATCGCGAATGCCTCGGTTGTTGAGAATTGTTTGAGCAGTAGTAATTTCCGCTTCGCTTCCTTCGACGATAACTAAATAATCACCTTCAGAAACTCGATTATCGTAGTATTTTGCCCGATCTTCCGGTATTCCCCAACCGATGAGTGCGCCAGCTAAACCTCCACCAGCAGCACCAAAACCGCTACCTAAGAGAGTGTTAGCCAAAACTACACCAGCTTCAGCCACCGGACCGACTCCAGGAATAGCCAAGACACCTAAACCGCCAATTAAGCCTAATAAACCTCCCGTAGCCGTACCCGCGATCGCACCTGTGGCTGCACCTCCTTTAGCTTGTTCGTCAGGTGTTTTATTGACATTTGCACCGCTCATGTGTTCGTATTGACTGGCATCTTGAGCGATAACTGAAACTTTGTCCATATTAAAGCCAGCATCTCTAAGTTCCATGAGAGCTTCTTGTGCATCTTCACGAGTAGCAAAAATTCCAACTGCGCGTTTAATAGCCATTTTATTCTCCTGTTCTCATATCTGCTTGCACAAAGGGAGAATTAATCATTTTTGTGCTTTTATTAACACGATCATTGTGTCAATTTTGCTAGGCTATCTTCATCAGTCTGTAGGATAGCCTTGGTTTCTCTCTTCAGAGGGGTGGCTGAAAACCGCGACGGTTTATTTCTTATTTGGCGATCGCCATTTGTCTATGTCAATCAATATTGAATCTTTTGGGAAAGAAGTTTCGTAAAATAATCGTTGCTCTACCGCCCCATTACATTTCCCAGAACTATCCAAAATGCCGAAAATCCACGGCAAAATCCCTGTCTAATCGCACTCACAACTTTAGTTGCGGTTTTGATGAAGACAGGGATGTAGTTGCCAGTACGAGCGTCCTGCAAAAAGGACTCCGTATTGTAGGGCAGACAAAAAAGACTATCGATGAGATGGAAAACGCTTGAGTGAGATACTGCCTCTATTGTGGCTGGAGAAATTCAGTCACAGCAAGTATACTCGTTGCATGAAGAATCACCCTCCTTCTAGGAGGGGTGAATATCAAACTAGACTTTCTAATACCTAGACTGGGAATTAAACCAAGAGTTTTAGTAGAGAGCTTCTTCTTGGTGAGTTTCGATTTTGCAATCTGAACGAGGATAGGCAACACAAGTGAGGACGTATCCTGCTTCCATTTGATCGTCATCCAGGAAAGACTGGTCAGACTGATCGATCTCGCCATCTAACAGTTTACCTGCACAGGTGGAGCAAGCACCAGCACGGCAGGAGTAAGGTAGATCGAGTCCTTGTTCTTCTGCAACGTCAAGGATGTACTCGTCATCAGGTACATCAATAGTGGTGTTAATACCTTCAGCTTCGTTAACTAAAGTTACTTTATAGGTTGGCATTTGTTTTTCTCCTCTGGTTAAGGAACAGTGTTTTTCTTTTGTTGAAGCCGGATTAAGCTTTTTGCTTGAAGCTTCATTTTCGATACTACGAGAAAAATACCTCGTAAAGACGCAGCATTAGAAATGAGATTCTTAATCAAATGTAAAATAAGAAATCTTTATAAATTAATTGTAGGCTAAGTAGAGGCGAGATCGAAAAAAAGTCTTCTCCGTAACATAGTTATAGTAGTAGTTTCATTTAAACCCTTGCCAAACAAGAGTTGCCGAAAAACCCGCATAAATTAGTATTAGTTATAGTTATAGTTATAAATGATGATTTGTACTTACAGGGAAAATTTTCCTCGAGGAAGCGATCGCCTTAACCATTTCTCCCAGCTAGCAAATAACTGAAAAATCTGGTTTAAACAGCAAAATTCTCTTTTAATGGTTGAAGAGTAAGTGATAAATATGGATACCGAAACCAGACAACCGCTAAAAGTAGGCTTAGTCGGCACTGGCTATGCCGCAACTAAACGCGCAGAAGCATTGCAAGCAGATCGGCGATCGCATCTCGTCGCAGTTACTGGTCATACTCCAGAAACTATTGCAGCATTTAGCAGCAACTACAATGCCTCCCCAGTAGGATCTTGGCAGGAGCTCCTCCAAGATCCACAATTAGATTTAGTAGTCATCTGCACGATTAACCGCGATCGCGCCGCGATCGCCCATGCTGCTATTGAAGCTGATAAGCACGTCGTCGCGGAATACCCCCTCGCCCTCGATCCCCAAGAGGCACAAGCTATAATTAACCTTGCTCAAACCAAAAATAAACTCCTCCACGTCGAACATATCGAACTCTTGGGCGGTTTGCACCAAGCCATCCGCCAAAACTTACCAGAAATTGCTCCAGTTTTCTTTGCACGCTACATTACTATCAACCCCCAACGCCCCATTCCCCAACGTTGGAGTTACAACCACTCCATGTTTGGTTTTCCTCTCAGTGGCGCACTTTCTCGGATTCATCGCCTCACTGATTTATTCGGGAAAGTGGCTACAGTCAACTGTCAGTCACGGTTTTGGGATACCGAAGCTGACTACTATCGCGCTTGTTTGTGCAACGCTCAACTGCGCTTTGAAAACGGGATTATTGCTGAAGTTACCTATGGTAAAGGAGAAACTTTTTGGAAAGGCGATCGCACTTTTGAAATTCACGGCGAGAATGGAACACTGATTTTTGCCGGATCTCAAGGTAAATTAATTCGAGGAGAAGCAGAAATACCTATAGAAGTTGGCGATCGGCGGGGTTTATTTACTAAAGATACTACTATGGTTCTCGACTATTTATGTGAAGGTACACCTTTATACGTCACCCCTGATGCTAGTCATTATGCCCTACAAGTCGCCGAAGCTGCTCGCATCTCCGCAGCCACAGGTAAAACCTTTGAATTAAGTTAGAAACTTAGTCTCTAACATCTTTGTTCAAAACTCGTTTTGGCGAGCCAATCAAACTCAATTTTTACTTTCAAGCGTCAAACCTTCCTTCTATCTCTACAGTTATTTGGTCTGAGTATATACGATATCGAGCCAAATTAAGAAACTTCGATCTCACCAAAATCGAGGAAATCATTAAATATTCTGGAGAGAGATACTATGATGTAGAAACAGGTAGAATGGTTGCTGTAGGTAAACACGACAATCGCTTAGTTATCATTCCTTATGAAAGTAGCGGCGATGCGATCGCACCTGTAACTATTCACGCTACCACACGGCGACAAATACGATTTCGCTTAAGAAATAGGAGGTTTATCATTAATGAATCAAACTAAAATGACCTATTTTGAACAAGAAGATATCCTTCACTTGACAATCTCTGAGGAACCAGAAACAGCTAGTGTAGAAATTAGTCCCAATATTACTGCTGAACTCAATGATGCTGGAGAATTAATTGGTATAGAAATTATGCAAGCAAACTCTTTTATCCAAAATATAGTTTTAGAATCAACCCAAGCCAAAATCCTCAACCTTTCTGCCTAAAATTAACTTAAATTACCGCCACACAATCCATCGCTACCAAAGCATTTTGAGGAAGTTGAGCAATTTGCAGACAAGCACGAGTTGGCGCACTAACATAATCAAAATACTTTCCATACACTGCCTCAAAAGCAGAAAAATTTTGCATATCAGTTAAATAAACTTTAGTTTCCACCACATCCTGAAAACTAGCGCCAGCAGCATTTAAAATAGCTTGAATATTCGCCATCATCTGTTCAGTTTGTCGCTGAAAATCATCAGGATAGAGAATATCATTAACCCTCAAATCAATCCCAATTTGTCCATTAATAAAAATTAATTTACCATCCGCCGAAATACCTTGACTATTTAGCCCTTTTAGTTTAGGCGCTAACTCAGTAAAAATAACTTGTTTCTGCTGATTATAAACTATTTTCGAGTCAACTTCACCAACTTCGGAAAAATAAATTTCCCCATCAGGCATTATAGCGCGAGTAAAATCGACATCCTCAAAAATTGTTCCATAAGTTTTCGCATCAGTTAAGTCAGCTTTTTGTAAATTTGCTTTCGTAAAATCAGCATTCATCAAATCAGCCTTACACAAACTCGCTCTTTCTAAATTCGCTCCTCGCAAGCAAGCTTTTCTTAAATTAATATTCTCTAATGTAGCGCCAGTAAAATCAACATTTGCTAAATTAAATTCTGACAAATCCATGCTTGTCAAATTCACTCCCTTTAATTTAGCACCCTGAAGATTTACTTCCTGAAATTTGACCGAATTAAGACTAGCTCTAGTTAAATCTGCTCCTGCTAAATTAGCTTTATTTAAATTTGCACCATTAAAATTTGATTGAATTAAATCTGCTTGTTTAAGTGACGCAAATTCTAAATTTGTAGAATTTAAATTTGCATAATTTAACTTTGCAAAATCTAACTTTACCTTAATAAAAATACTGTAAGCAAAATTACTTTTACTCAAGTTAGCTTTACCAAGATCGGCACGACTGAAGTTTACCTGATGATTTTCAGTATTAATTCCCTGAAAATTTGCTTCTATCAAAATTGCTGCGGTAAAGTCTGCTTTATGAATTTTAGCTCCAGTAAAAATAGCTTTACTTAGATCTGCACCTTTAAAAATTGTACCAGTTAAATCCGCAGCAGTTAAATCAACACCTATTAAATCAACACCTCTCAAATCAAATCCAGCTAACTTAGCTCTTTGAAAATTTCTTTCACCATTTGCGTATTTTGTCAGAAATTCTTGTGCATCCATAAGCCAACTCTCAACACTCTAAAATCTCATTTTACAACTAAAAGAAAACCTGAGCGAACTTCCTTTGCGTCTCTGCGTCTACTCTGACGAGTTTTCCTCCGGAGTATGCGAGAAAAAATCATCTCTTCATTCTTTGTAACTACGCCACAAAAAGCATTGTACAACTAAAAGAAAACCTGAGCGAGCTTACTTTTCGTCTTGGCGAAAGAATTCCTAAAATCTGTTAAAATATTAGTGACGAATCAAGGTAAAATATAACCATGCAACCAACCAAAGAAACCTCAATGGGCAAAGTTACAACAACTATCGAAATTACCAATCGCATCGACCAAGCTAATGCAGCAAACGGCATTATTTCGCCCGATCGAATACGCTCAGTTACCTTAAATAACGTGCTAGTAGATACAGGAGCAACCACTTTATGTTTACCGAAAAATATTATTGCCCAACTAGGCTTAAGTTTGCTGCGAGAAGTTGTAGTAGAAACAGCCACGGGTATCAGCAAAGCAAGAATATTTGAAGATGCAAAAGTTTCTTTACTGGGACGAGAAGGAACATTTGAATGTTTAGAACTTCCGGAAGGAAGTACAGTTTTGTTAGGTGTAATTCCTTTGGAAATGTTAGGGATAGAAATCGATCTAAAGAATCAAACTTTGAAGGTGTTACCGGATTCTACTGCGGAAACTTATTTGACTATCCTTTAAGGATATCAAGTTTCGTCGTAGACAAAGTTAATTATTCAAGAATCTGGTTGTATTTGCGTTGTTTCGGAAGTAGTTTCTGATTCGGGAGCAAGACTTTTCTCGAAACCAGCCATTTCTGAGAGAATATACAAAGGTCTACCTTTAACTTCTTCATAAATTCGTCCGATATATTCTCCTAAAATGCCAATACTAACTAATTGAACTGCACCGAGAAAGAAAATTGCAATTAAAATAGTTGCAAAGCCTGTTAAGGGTGAAGCGGGAGCAACGATGCGCCAATATAAGACTAAACAAGCCATAATTAAAGCGATGAAAGCTGCTAATAAACCGAGATAAGTAGCGAGTCGTAAAGGTATTTTAGAAAAAGAGACTAAACCATCGATCGCTAGAGAGAATGATTTCCCAAAAGTATACTTGACATCGCCAGCGAAACGGGGATGACGCTCAAAAGTAATTTTCGTTTGGGAGAAACCAACCCAAGCGCGCAAACCTCTTAAATAACGATTGCGTTCTGGGATAGCATTGAGTACATTAACTACTTCTCGATCCATTAAGCAGAAATCTCCGGTATCGAGGGGAATTTCTACTTCAGCGAGACACTTGAGGAGGCGATAAAATAAGTAAGCAAATAAACGTTTGACAGGATTTTCTCTGCGTCGTTTGCTACGCTGGGCATAAACTAAATCGTAGCCTGCTTCCCATTCATCAATCAAATCAGGAATTAGTTCGGGAGGATCTTGTAAATCGCCATCGAGAACAATTATCGCTTGACCTCGGACAAAATTCAGTCCTGCGGTGACAGCAATTTGATGTCCAAAGTTACGTGCGAAACTCAGGTAACAGACACGAGAGTCGATTTTATGTAGATCGCGGATTAATTGTAAAGAGCGATCGCGACTTCCGTCATCAACGAAAATGATTTCGATGACACCATCTAATTGCTCGCTTATCCGATTTAGTCGCCGATACAACTCGCGAATGTTACTTTCTTCGTTGTAAATCGGAATCACTAAAGAATACTTAGGAAGCGAGGAAGATGGAATTTGAGGAACTGGGTATAAATTAATTCCCGTCATAAACAATCCGGATCGATACCCGTTATCATATATCTCTAGCGAATCAATTGGGCAACCCAAAACTAAATCAGTAACTATCTACCTAACTTATTAGGAATTCCGTCACAACCACCGGGAATGGTAGCTCTAGATTTTTCACCACACCAACAACAGCAATAATACCGTTGTTCGTCGTTCATGCGTTGGACTCTGGTGAAATCTACTTTTTCTACAACTGCTCCGGTGTATGCACCTGTTTCATAATCGGGAGGAGTAGTGCGACTGCGAGGACTGGCGTTTTTGACGTCTCCGTAGTAGAAGCGAGTGCTTTTGATATCAGTACCAGCGAGGTTAGCTTCATAAAGCACTGTACGACTCAAATTGGCTTTTACTAAGTCGCAACGGGACAAATTAGCACGAACTAAATTAGCTTCGCTGAGATCGGTCCAGCGTAAATCTTGACCCGAAAGGTCAACTCCTGCCAACATAACACCTAAGTCAATTACTCTGACACCAAAAGCGCGATCTTCAGCGTAGTTTCCGGAACCGTCGAGAATTGGTCTTCCGAGGTGATTATCTCGACGTAGAGGAGTAACTAACCTTGACTGAGAGAGAAAACGGAGGATTTTCGCTTTTCCTTCTCCGTCAACGCTAGCGAAAATAGCCGCAGTACGTCCTTCGGCGATCGCTCTTTCTTGGGGCCAATCTTCGAGTAATCCTTCGTCGTTGAGGGCTAATTCGGAAATTCCTTGAAAATAAGCGTCGATGGTTTGTTGTTGGGTAATTCGGTTTTGCTGAATCGTTAAATCTTTAGATATCACGTATTGTCGCCAAGCTACATAGACGGCGAGGACAGCAATCATAATTTGACCAATCGCGCCTACCCAATCCGCCCAAGAGCCAAACTCATCCCATTTTATACTGTCAAGCCAACCTTTGATCCCGCGATAAAATCCAATGTAGTTTAATAACGCCGCGATCGCGACAAACAAACCGACAAAGCCAATAAATTTCGTTCTCGCTTGGGGTGTTAAGGTATTAATCAACCAAGCACGTAAAGAAGGCGAAATCGTCCGTAGAGAAATCAAAAACGTGACGATCGCCCCAGCCAATCCTACCCAGAAGTTATTAAAATACAACCCCAGGAATAAAACAGCGATCGCGCACAAAATCAGCCAAAAGTTAGAATTATCTGGCTCCCGCAAATAAATTGTCCTGGCTCTGGGTACAATCTGATTGCGCGGTAAAGTAGCCAAATGACGCTCTCCTTTCCCAGAAGATTCTTTTATGGTATTGTTTCCGTTACCTTCGTTAGTTGTTCCCCCATTAACCTCTTCGCGATCGGAGGAAGTTTCCTGAGACTGAGTTGAATCTGGCTTTGTTGTCATCTGTTTCTGTCTAGTTAACCAGGCGTTTAAGCAAGTCTATTACATCCAGTACAAATTATCTTAACGAATTCCCTACCCTCACTGAGTCTTCCCGGAGTCAAGAATGTAGCGAGTCACAGTAGCAAGAGGGAAAAATCAACTGTACGGCGATCGCAAAATCCTCTCCAAACTTCCTCACTACTGCTAACCTAAAATAAATGAACTCAATTGCTTTATGGATAACACCGAAATCCTCAATCTCGTTACCGTTGGACTAGCAATAATCATTGCTATCAGTGCTTTCTTGATGATGTTTACCAATATTTTTACAAGCAAGAAAAAATAGCCATCTGCTAATTACTTGTGAAAAAAATTGTTTCTCTAATATTCAACCATGTAGTGCGGGCATCTTGCCTGCTATTACGACTAATTAAAATTTTCTGCCGATAAATCATCCGCGTTTATCTGCGTTTATCGGTGGTTTCTTAAATTCTTAACTCTTTAACCAAAAACCTTCGCGACGTCGATCGCCAGCCCCTTCAATCTCCCCATCAGCCGTCATTTTCACTGCATGAACTCCACCAAAAAACATATTTTTATTTTGCCAGAAAACCAATTCAGTTTCTTCACCGAAAGCCAAGTTTTTGACTATTTCTGCTAGCAACGGTGGTTCAACACTAAAAATATTATTTTCCCAATGAACCCTCGGACTACTTACCGCCGCTTCCAGCGACATTTGATAATCAATTAAATTAGAAATAACCTGTAAAATAGCAGTTCTAATCCGATTTGAACCACCCGAACCCAAAACAATTTCCGGCTTACCTTCGTTAAGAACAATTGTCGGTGACATCATCGAAGAAATTCGGCGATCGCACTCCCATTGATGGAATCCATGAGGGTTTAAATCTGCTTCTCCAAGCATATTATTAACCATGATACCCGTTCCCGGTATTACATAAGCCGAACCTTCGCCATTAGAAGTAGTGACACTCGCTGCATTTCCTTCGCTATCAATCGTGCTAATTTGAGTTGTACTTCCTAATTTATTTAACTCTTGCTGATAGCTATTGATTTGTTCGTCTCCTAAAAAAATCTCGGCAATATCTGCTCGATCGATATAGGGATCGCAACCCTTTTTTCTCGCTAAATTAGTTACTCGCATTACTTCTGCTAAAATTTGTAAATGTTCCTGGCAACCAAACTCAATTTGTGGTAAATTAAAATTGTTTAAAAGTTTTAAAGCAAAAGCAATTAGGATACCGCCAGAACTAGGAGGAGGATTAGTTAAAAGGACGCGAGAACGATAATTAATTTGTAAAGGTTGACGGACAATTACCCGATAATTTTGCAAATCTTCGAGAGTGAGATATCCTCCTTTATCTTGACAATCTTTGACTAACTGATGAGCAATTTCTCCCTGATAAAATTCTTTCACACCTCGATTAGCTAACTCAGTCAAAGTAGCAGCAAAATCTTTCATCACTAAAAGTTCGCCAGCTTGTAAAAATTTCCCATTAGGAGCAGCGATTTTTTTAGTTTCCGAATTAGATAGAAAAATGGGCTTGAGTAAGTTCAAACAAAAAGAAGAAAAATTACTTAATTCTACGCCATTTTGAGCGTAATGGATAGCAGGTTCAACAACTACATGAAAAGGCAACTTACCTAATTGTTGATGTACCTCAAAAACCCCAGCAATATTACCAGGAACAGCCATCGAACCCAAGCCGACGTGAAAAATTTGGGTTTCGTCGCCAAAATCAAGTTCGATCGGATAAAAATCAAGGTCAGATAAAGGCTTTTTGCGACGAGGAGTTTGACTAAAAAAATCAAAAAGAAGGTTGCGATTATCGTGAGTATGTGCTAAGAAAAAACCGCCCCCAGCAGCAGAAGTTAAAACAGGTTCGACGACAAAAGAAGCTAACATCGCCGCTACCGCAGCATCAAAAGCATTACCACCAAGGGTAAACATTTCTCGTCCGGCTGCGGCAGTTTTTTCATGTCCTGCGGCGATCGCGCCCTGCATTTTTGGTATCATCTAAGAAGAAATTGTCAGTTTAAACGTCTTGGCGATTATCGGCGAATTAACCTCTGTAAATCACTGAAAGCTGCAAGATGCTAGTTCTTGTCCGTACCTAGTTTAGCTTGAATTTGGCTTGCTAGGCTGGCAAACTGGACTGGCAAGCAAAAGACTTGCGGTTG
>NZ_JAAHBQ010000029.1 GCF_020144665.1 Oscillatoria salina IIICB1
TACTACCTCTAACTAAAGCCCTGGAAGTCATTTTATCAGTCCCTGATGATTGGGCTGACGAGGAATTAATCCTTCAAGGTGCAGGACAACTGCAATCGGCTTTAGACCGCCAAGAGGTGTATAAACGTCCCCTGATTAAAGATAAGTCAATTCCCTTTGAAAAACGTCAAGCTCAAGAATTACAAGCAATTCAGGGCTTTATGACCACCTGCGTAAAAGAATTATTTGGAGAAATGTGCAAGCGCGATCGCGCCCTCCTCCAAGAAAATCGCAACCGCATCAAATCCGGTGCAGAATTCGCCTACCGCCTCCTCGCCCTCGAAGAGAAAAATGATTCTAATTCAGAATCAACCGAATCCCAATAGGGGCAATGCCCCCGTGCTTGCTCCGTATCAATTTTCAAAACAACAAATCTCAACTTAAGGAATAAAACCATGACCATTCTCGAAACCATCAAGCCTAACTTTACTACCGCCTTTCCTCGTCTTGCTTCTGGTAAATACGTCCACTTCCTGATGCTGCGCCATAGTCAATCCTTCCCCGTCTTTCAAACCGATGGGATTCTTAACACTGCCCGCACCAAAGCCGGACTCAAAGAAGACGAAAAAAGTAAGGCAATGATTAGTCGCTTGGTAATGTTCAAACGTAAACAAACCACCCCAGAACGCTTAATTGGACGGGAAATTTTGCGTTCCCTTAACCTCACCAGTGCCGACGAAAACGCCGATAATTATTGCGAGTATAACGGGGACAAATCCTGTAAGCAATGCCCCGATTGTATTATCTACGGCTTCGCCATTGGGGATAGTGGTTCAGAACGTTCAAAAGTGTATTCCGACTCCGCTTTTTCCCTCAGTGCTTACGAACAATCCCACCGGAGTTTCACCTTTAATGCACCCTTTGAAGGGGGAACTATGAGCGAAAAAGGAGATATGCGAAGTGCGATTAACGAACAAGATCACATCTTACCTGAAGTCACTTTTCCCACTGTCGAAACCCTCCGCGACCCCACCTATGAAGGCTTCCTTTATGTGTTAGGAAATCTTCTGCGGACTCGTCGCTATGGCGCACAGGAATCCCGTACCGGAACGATGAAAAATTACCTGTTGGGAATCGTCCTCTGCGATGGCGAAATCTTTAGTAACCTCTATTTCACTCAAGCCCTTTATGATGCTCTAGATGGGGATTTAGCTCAACCAATTCATGAGTTAAAACAAGTTGCAACTCAAGCTGTTCAAGACCTATTAAACAAAGAACCAGTGCGAAAAACTCAAGCTATTTTTGAAACAGAATTAGATACCCTTCTTAACGAAGTGAGTGACATTTACCAAGACGATACCCAACTCACCGAAACCCTGTCCACCCTCTATCAACAAACCCAAGCCTACGCCGAGGAATATGGCGCGTATGCTGGTAAGAAAAAGAGAGGAAAAGGCAAAAAATAAGTTCGTAGTGAGGGCTTTAGCTCTTACACCTAGAAATGGGGCTAAAGCCCCTACTACAAAATGAAAACCGTAACCCGACATGACCTTATACGCCTGTTCTTTAACCCTACACGACAACGTTTTTTACGCAACCCGTGAAATGGGTATCTTGTATGAAACCGAGAAATATCTACACAACTGGGCGATTAGTTACGCCTTTTTTAAAGGAAGCTATATTCCCCATCCCTATCGTTTAAAAGGAGATACCGCCCAAAAACCCGATTATTTAGACCCAAACCGAGAACAAAACTTACTGCATCTTAATCACGCTGGACTTTATATCTTTCCGGCAAAACCCCTGTCTTGGTCATACCAAGTCAATACCTTTAAAGCAGCCCAGACTACTTACTATGGCAAATCCAAACAGTTTGGAGATAAAGGAGCAGACCGTAATTACCCAATTAACTACGGTCGCGCTAAAGAGTTAGCCGTTGGGAGTCATTATCAAACTTTTCTCATCGCTCCCGATTATCTAGAAACTCCTTTTCCGCGCTGGATTCGCTTAGGGAAGTGGGCAGCGAAAGTTAAAGTTAATCTGCAAGCCATCCCTCCAGCAGCTATTCAAAGAAAGTCAGGGAAATATGTCTGCGATCATCCCCTCAATCCCCTTGATTTACCGTTAGAGCAGGATTTAGAACTTTATAACCGGATTGTGATGCCTCCTGTTAGTTTAGTGAGTCAAGCGCAGCTACAGGGCGAATATTGGGAGTTAAGCGGGAATGAGTGGAACTCCTTGAGGCAACAACTTCCTAACCTACCTAGAACCCTTAGTTTACCCGTCGGAGTCTCCTATGGTGCGAAAACTTTTACATCAGCATCCTAAATGCTATACCTTACAATCTGTAGTGGTGGAACTTGGAGCAGCCCAACCAGGAAAGCCCCCCGCGACATTAGGACGGGCAATTCATGCTCAAGTTTTGGAATGGCTGAGTCTGGGGAATCCGGAAGTAGCAGAGGCGGTTCATACAGCGCAGATGCCTCCTCTGAGTTTATCTGGCTTGCTGGGTAATCGTCGTCGCCGAGGGACACAGCCAGGAGATAAGTTTTCGATTCGCATTAGCTTACTCAATGGGAATTTGTTAGAACCTCTTTTAACAGGCATTCAAGCAGCAGAGCATCAGCCTGTTGTGTTAGGGAAGTTCCCTTTTAAAATCCGTAACTACTTTGCTTTCCCTGGTACTCATCGTTTAGCAGGTTCAACAGATTATTCAAGTTTGGCTCAGAGTCCGCCATTATCTGATCTTCAGTTAAATTTTCTCTCTCCCACTAGCTTTAAACAAAAGCAAGATATTCAGCCTTTTCCGTTACCTGAATTAGTCTTTGGTAGTTTGCAAAGACGCTGGAACAGCTTTGCCCCCGAAGACCTAAAATTTCCTTCTTTTGAGTGGCAGGGTTTAGTATCTGCCTATGACTTAAAAACTCAGGCTTTGCGCTTAGAAGGCGGCGCAGAAATCGGCACACAGGGTTGGGTTCGCTATCGTTTTCGCAATCCCCAACAAGCACAAATTGCTTCGAGTTTGGCTTATTTTGCTTTCTTTTCTGGGGTGGGTCGGAAAACAACTATGGGTATGGGACAAACGCAACTGAAAATTCGCGAGTAGCTAACGATTATGAACGAACAAAACTATATTCCCCTAGCGTATTTGAATGCCTGGGAATACTGCCCCCGTCGTTTTTACTGGGAGTATGTCTTGGGGGAAATGACCGATAACGAACACATTATTCGAGGTCGCCATTTACACCGCAATATTAATGAAGAGGGGAAAACTTGGGAGGGAAATACCCTCATCCACCGTCAGCAATGGGTTTGGAGCGATCGCCTGGGGATTAAGGGCATTATTGATGCAGTGGAGGAAGAAAATGGGCAACTCATTCCTATTGAGTATAAAAAAGGACGAATGGCACAACACCTCAACGATCATTTTCAGCTTTGTGCTGCTGCCTTGTGCTTAGAAGAAAAGACAGGACGAGATATTCCCTACGGTGAAATATTTTACTACGGCAATCGTCGTCGTCAACGAGTGGAATTTACCCCAGAGTTACGGGGAAAAACCGAGAGCGCGATCGCGATCGCCCACACTACCGCCACCAATTCTACCATACCACCCCCCATTGATAATCCCAAGAAATGCCGAGATTGCAGTCTCAAAGAAATTTGTTTACCCAAAGAGATTAAAAAATTACGCACCCTTAAATAATGGAGCAAAAATCATGTCCGCCGTCTACATTACCCAACCTGATGCCACATTAACCAAAGCCCAAGAAGCCTTTAAAGTTGCTTTAAAGCAAGAAGATGGCTCTTGGAAAAAACATAACGTTCCCGCCCAAACCATTGAGCAAATTGTCCTCATGGGGCATCCTAGTATTACTGGAGAGGCTCTTTGCTATGCCCTCGAACTCGGTATCCCCGTCCATTACCTCTCCATTTTTGGCAAACACTTAGGGGCTGCCCTGCCAAGTTATTCCCGTAATGGTCAACTGCGATTAGCCCAATACGCCACCCATATCAATACCGAAAAACGATTAGCCCTAGTCAAAGCGATCGTTACTCACAAAATTCATAACCAGTATCAAATTTTGTACCGCCACGATCAAAAAGATAATCCCCTCAAACAACATAAAAAGTTAGTTGGTCAACAAACCACCCTTAATGCAGTACGAGGGGTCGAAGGACTCGCAGCCAAGGACTACTTTGCCTGTTGGCGTAATTTATTTAAAGATACTTGGTCATTTAACGGCAGAAATCGCCAGCCTCCCACTGACCCTATCAATTCTTTACTCAGTTTTGCTTATGGACTGTTGCGTGTCCAAGTCACCAGTGCTGTTCATGTCGCTGGGTTAGACCCCTATATTGGCTATCTCCATGAAACCACCAGAGGACAACCTGCGATTGTTCTCGACTTAATGGAGGAGTTTCGCCCTTTGGTGGCAGATAATCTGGTGCTATCAGTCATTAGTCGCAAACAGATTAAACCCGATGACTTTAGTGAAAGTTTGGGGGCTTATCGCCTCTCGGATAAAGGACGCAAAACCTTTCTCGAAGCCTTTGAGCAGAAAATCACCTCCGAGTTGAAACATCCTGTCTTTGGCTACCGTTGTACCTACCGCCGTGCAATTGAACTCCAAGCCCGTTTGCTGGCTCGGCATTTACAAGAAGATGTCCCCTATCAACCTTTGACTGTACGATGAATAAACTGTTCTATCTCATTATCTACGATTTACCGGCTACAAAAGCTGGCAATAAGCGGCGCAAACGACTTTATGACCTTCTATCAGGTTTTGGTCACTGGGCACAGTATAGTGTTTTCGAGTGTTTTTTGACCGCGATGCAGTTTGCCAAGTTACAACAACGTTTAGAGACGCTGGTGAAACCCTCTGAGGATTCAGTTAAAATCTATATCCTTGATGCTAGTTCAGTGAAACGAACTATTACCTATGGGGCGGAGTTACCCAGCCAGGAACAGACAATTATTTTATAGGAGTATGGCGCGGGAAAACCCCGTTCTTCAGGACACTGGATGTACCTTGCGCCTTAAGTTCCACTCAGATAAAAAAGTGTTATGATTGAGTCAGAATTTCGTTCTTGACCAACCGAAGCGGGGGCAAAATCCCTAGGAAGTTCGTCAAAAATCCCAGAACCTTGAAAAATCAATAGTTTAGGGTTTTTGTTTTAGTAAGAGTGTCAGTTGCTAATGTATTTGAGGAGTCAATTTTGAAGAAAAATTTGACATCCGTCAAAAGTAGGCAACAATATCTCTGCTAGACTAGGTTTCAGATGGCGCGGTTTCCTATTAATGAATCCCGGCTACGGGATTGAAACAAATAAAATCCTCTTTCAAAAGTAGAGTCGCCGAAGTTTCCTATTAATGAATCCCGGCTACGGGATTGAAACTCTTAATATGTTTAGATTCATGAAAAATTTCCCACGTTTCCTATTAATGAATCCCGGCTACGGGATTGAAACCTCCAGAGTCCAAGCAGAGAGTAATAAAAGTATGGGTTTCCTATTAATGAATCCCGGCTACGGGATTGAAACATCAAAAACATGGTCGATATTATCGACGGCAAAAGGTTTCCTATTAATGAATCCCGGCTACGGGATTGAAACTTCAGTCTACCAATGACTCTATAAGCTAAGGGAAAGTTTCCTATTAATGAATCCCGGCTACGGGATTGAAACAATCATAAGCTAAGAATAGAACGAACGATAAACTGAAGGTTTCCTATTAATGAATCCCGGCTACGGGATTGAAACATTCAGGCGATCGCGCAACCACAAGATGAAACGAGTTGTTTCCTATTAATGAATCCCGGCTACGGGATTGAAACATTTTACACGGTTATACTGACGATAACCCATGCCATGTTTCCTATTAATGAATCCCGGCTACGGGATTGAAACCATTTGATTTCTTTGCGCGTAAATTTGGAATTGATTGTTTCCTATTAATGAATCCCGGCTACGGGATTGAAACAAACCATGAAAAGCAAAAAAGTTACACGCGATCGCCTGTTTCCTATTAATGAATCCCGGCTACGGGATTGAAACTTCGTACTGTTCCATCAAGGTCAAGAAATAAAATTGTTTCCTATTAATGAATCCCGGCTACGGGATTGAAACATGCAAAGCGATCGCTCAGATCGAGATATGGCAACTGTTTCCTATTAATGAATCCCGGCTACGGGATTGAAACTCGTTGATCACGTCGTTTAGTTTATTGTAAAAGTTTCCTATTAATGAATCCCGGCTACGGGATTGAAACACGCTACTGGTTCTTTGTAATTAATTAATTTGAGGTGTTTCCTATTAATGAATCCCGGCTACGGGATTGAAACATCTTTCGACGGTATCAATTTCGGCGGGAATTTGCGTTTCCTATTAATGAATCCCGGCTACGGGATTGAAACCAGCAACTAAAATGGCTAAAGTTTCTGGTGATTCGTTTCCTATTAATGAATCCCGGCTACGGGATTGAAACCCATAATCGTCAGCATTTAAATGATCACGGAAGATTTGTTTCCTATTAATGAATCCCGGCTACGGGATTGAAACTCACAGCAAATATGCCGAGAAGCTTGAATACTGGATGTTTCCTATTAATGAATCCCGGCTACGGGATTGAAACTTGCTTCTAATCCTGCAACTTTTAGGGAAGCTTTTGTTTCCTATTAATGAATCCCGGCTACGGGATTGAAACCTTTAATAGGCGCAAAAACAGGATCGAAAATATTTAGTTTCCTATTAATGAATCCCGGCTACGGGATTGAAACAATTATCAACACCTTTTCTTAATTGATCGAATACTTGTTTCCTATTAATGAATCCCGGCTACGGGATTGAAACATGAAACTTATGCTTACGGATGGTCAAAAAAAGGAGAGTTTCCTATTAATGAATCCCGGCTACGGGATTGAAACATATTCTTTAAAAGTTAAACAACACTATCTAAGTTTAGTTTCCTATTAATGAATCCCGGCTACGGGATTGAAACTACAAAAAAATTAAATCCTGGTATCCTGACGCAGAGTTTCCTATTAATGAATCCCGGCTACGGGATTGAAACAAGCCTTCATCGACTGAAGCGATCGCCCTTCTTTGTTTCCTATTAATGAATCCCGGCTACGGGATTGAAACATATTTATTGACAGTTTCTTCTAATTCCTCAGAAGTGTTTCCTATTAATGAATCCCGGCTACGGGATTGAAACAGAAAAACGGCTAGACGCAACTAGCCGACCTACAAGCAAAGTTTCCTATTAATGAATCCCGGCTACGGGATTGAAACGGGCAGGCAGTTTGGCTTGGATTTCGGGAGCTAATTCGACGTTTCCTATTAATGAATCCCGGCTACGGGATTGAAACATTTGTTCGGTTGCCGTGATTATGCCAAAGTCGCGAGTTTCCTATTAATGAATCCCGGCTACGGGATTGAAACCTAAAATCTCCATCGCTGTTGGTGCTCCTTCTTGTTTCCTATTAATGAATCCCGGCTACGGGATTGAAACTCCAAACCTTCAAAATCACTATTTACCCGTGCTGTTGTTTCCTATTAATGAATCCCGGCTACGGGATTGAAACAATTCACGACTTCCTATAATGGCGATCGTCATTGTTTCCTATTAATGAATCCCGGCTACGGGATTGAAACCAATGATATTGCTGACTGGAAATACAGGACGGAAGGTTTCCTATTAATGAATCCCGGCTACGGGATTGAAACCAGCAGTTAAATCTATTTCCTGGGGTTTCTCAGGTTGTTTCCTATTAATGAATCCCGGCTACGGGATTGAAACGAATTATTTGAGATCGACGAAGCGCAGTTCCTACGTTTCCTATTAATGAATCCCGGCTACGGGATTGAAACTTTATCTTTGTTGCTTAATATTTGTTTGGCTACAGCTGTTTCCTATTAATGAATCCCGGCTACGGGATTGAAACATATTTCGGCTAAACCGCGTTGCGAACTTTTCTAATAGTTTCCTATTAATGAATCCCGGCTACGGGATTGAAACAAGAGACAATCGAAGTCGAAGCAATTAACCCTGAAGTTTCCTATTAATGAATCCCGGCTACGGGATTGAAACTTATTCCCCCACTTCTTAGGGATGGGAGAATGATAGTTTCCTATTAATGAATCCCGGCTACGGGATTGAAACCCGAATCATAGCACCCAATTAAGGGGTGCATTGTCCAAGTTTCCTATTAATGAATCCCGGCTACGGGATTGAAACTTATAAAGTCTTTCAATCTCACTAAGAATCAAATTGTTTCCTATTAATGAATCCCGGCTACGGGATTGAAACTTTTCTGCGGTCTCATCAATTTGGGTTTTGGCAGAGTTTCCTATTAATGAATCCCGGCTACGGGATTGAAACTCTCATTCGCTTTTTGTAAGGAAATTATTCCCGAAGTTTCCTATTAATGAATCCCGGCTACGGGATTGAAACCAACATTAGATCGCTTTCCTAATCAAAATACCGATTGTTTCCTATTAATGAATCCCGGCTACGGGATTGAAACTTACGCACAGAAGATGTAAGTTCCACATCAAGTTGTTTCCTATTAATGAATCCCGGCTACGGGATTGAAACACTAAAATCGGTTGTGGATTAGCAGGATATTCGGAGTTGTTTCCTATTAATGAATCCCGGCTACGGGATTGAAACACAAATCGCGATCCATTTCTGAGAATAGTCGCTGTTGTTTCCTATTAATGAATCCCGGCTACGGGATTGAAACCCTCAGATTACTTTGCACTTTTTCCCTGCTTATGAGTTTGAAGGGGTTTCCTATTAATGAATCCCGGCTACGGGATTGAAACTCCAAGGAAGTTTGTATGCCTTCGACCCTGGCGAGTTTCCTATTAATGAATCCCGGCTACGGGATTGAAACTAGTTGATAATGGTATTGGAGTTGATGTTACTTTATGTTTCCTATTAATGAATCCCGGCTACGGGATTGAAACTTAAGGAAACTATTAATCAAATCAAATCAAGATTAAGTTTCCTATTAATGAATCCCGGCTACGGGATTGAAACGAAAATCCATCAACGAACAACTCGATAAACCTTGATGTTTCCTATTAATGAATCCCGGCTACGGGATTGAAACTAAATATTTATGAACATGGAGAAAAGGTATTAGTAGTGTTTCCTATTAATGAATCCCGGCTACGGGATTGAAACAAATCCATTCATCCGGTTGAGGAGAACTAATTTTGTGTTTCCTATTAATGAATCCCGGCTACGGGATTGAAACAGCTATGTTCAGAGCTTTGAATGTAGTTATGAACGGTTTCCTATTAATGAATCCCGGCTACGGGATTGAAACCTCCAGGCATCTCTATCTCTCGGTGGAACGAATGAGTTTCCTATTAATGAATCCCGGCTACGGGATTGAAACGAATCTAAATCTGTAATTTCAGTATAGGCGATCGGTGTTTCCTATTAATGAATCCCGGCTACGGGATTGAAACCCAGGATCGAAATAATCTTGAACGTAAGTTGAAGTGTTTCCTATTAATGAATCCCGGCTACGGGATTGAAACTTGACCTTTTCTTGTTTTACGCCATTTATCCCAAAGAGTTTCCTATTAATGAATCCCGGCTACGGGATTGAAACTCAATAACAATAGATGACTGTTCCATTAATGGATGTTTCCTATTAATGAATCCCGGCTACGGGATTGAAACATATTTTTGCAGAGATAGCAAAAAATATTGCTAACAGTTTCCTATTAATGAATCCCGGCTACGGGATTGAAACCAAACTTTCATCCGGTTACGTTTGATACAATGGCAGTTTCCTATTAATGAATCCCGGCTACGGGATTGAAACAAAAAATTGGCGCGTTTGCTACTTACGGATTAAAAGTTTCCTATTAATGAATCCCGGCTACGGGATTGAAACACAGACAAGTGTTTAGCCGAAAGATGTGCAATTCTAAGTTTCCTATTAATGAATCCCGGCTACGGGATTGAAACCAAAACCTTTATCAGATTGTGTAAAAGTTGGGGTTTCCTATTAATGAATCCCGGCTACGGGATTGAAACTAGCAATATTTTTTTTGGGGTCAAAACCTTCAATGTTTCCTATTAATGAATCCCGGCTACGGGATTGAAACACTTCAATTGGGTTAACTTCACCTCTTACCTATTTGTTTCCTATTAATGAATCCCGGCTACGGGATTGAAACCTGTAGGATTGGCTAAAATTGCATTAAGATGGTAAAAGTTTCCTATTAATGAATCCCGGCTACGGGATTGAAACAAATTCAACAATTTTAATGAGTATTAGTTACATTTGTTTCCTATTAATGAATCCCGGCTACGGGATTGAAACTGTATTGAATTGCGGCGGTTTGCGCCTCTGAAATGAGTGTTTACTATTAATGAATCCCGGCTACGGGATTGAAACATAGAATACATTGATAAAGAACCATAAAGAGGAGTTTCCTATTAATGAATCCCGGCTACGGGATTGAAACCCTTCTCTAATTACACAATCTGGCGTAGTTCCAATGTTTCCTATTAATGAATCCCGGCTACGGGATTGAAACCAGATACCGTGCATTATTATCTAGTAGATATGGGTTTCCTATTAATGAATCCCGGCTACGGGATTGAAACGACCAGCCAAAGCCAAAAATTTTCCTCAGTCGCCACTTGTTTCCTATTAATGAATCCCGGCTACGGGATTGAAACTTATAATAAATATCTTGAGGAAACCGAAAAGGAAATGACTGGTTTCCTATTAATGAATCCCGGCTACGGGATTGAAACAAAGTGCTAGGCTTGCCAGATCGCAAAGTTAAGGCAGTTTCCTATTAATGAATCCCGGCTACGGGATTGAAACTTCCATTAGTTTCACATTGCCTACAATCGGTAATTGGTTTCCTATTAATGAATCCCGGCTACGGGATTGAAACATAAATTGTCTTGTATTCTTAGCCAAATATGATTGGTTTCCTATTAATGAATCCCGGCTACGGGATTGAAACATGAAAGCCTCGCTTATATTGATGTTGGACGCAAGCGTTTCCTATTAATGAATCCCGGCTACGGGATTGAAACAATTTAAGTCCCTCACTGGTGGGGATAAGTTACGGTTTCCTATTAATGAATCCCGGCTACGGGATTGAAACAACCGATTCTAGCCGATGGAGACAAAATTGTCTAGTTTCCTATTAATGAATCCCGGCTACGGGATTGAAACACAGGAAATCTGCAAAAACTGTCGAGTGAAAAGTTAGGTTTCCTATTAATGAATCCCGGCTACGGGATTGAAACGAATATTTTTTGACCTCAGACCAACCTAAAACTGAGGTTTCCTATTAATGAATCCCGGCTACGGGATTGAAACATTTATTGTGTAAACAATCTCAGACCAAGCAAAAAGTTTCCTATTAATGAATCCCGGCTACGGGATTGAAACTTAATTTATATTAATTTATTTGATTGTTTGGCGATCGCTGTTTCCTATTAATGAATCCCGGCTACGGGATTGAAACGACAAGCCCTCCAATGGATTATCACCACTTTTATACGTTTCCTATTAATGAATCCCGGCTACGGGATTGAAACTTTCCGGAAATATCGACTTCCTCAACAAAAACTTCTCCGGTTTCCTATTAATGAATCCCGGCTACGGGATTGAAACAATCTTAATCGGCACAGTATGCAGTAATTCCTTTGGTTGTTTCCTATTAATGAATCCCGGCTACGGGATTGAAACGATTGAATGATTGTGATTGTGAAATAAATAATGTAGAAGTTTCCTATTAATGAATCCCGGCTACGGGATTGAAACATGCAAACACTCGCGATCGCTACAAAAATCATTCGTTTCCTATTAATGAATCCCGGCTACGGGATTGAAACCTAAGACCGGGGTTAGTCGTGATTACCTCAACTTAGGGTTTGCTGAAAAAGTAACCTGAAAAATTAGCTCGATATAAGGATAAGATTTTTCTGAAAAACTAACGTTTCACATAAGCTCTAATCATCAAAAAGACCAAAATGAAGGCGAATTTGCAAAAAGGAGAAAAAATCCACAAAAAAAGCCAGTAAACCTGCCTAAGCAGGGTGGAAAGATTGATAACTAAAAAGCTAATTGCAATGGCTGTTTCTGAAATTTCTCGCTCGTTTTGCCATGATTCGAGCTAGACCATATCTTCTTTTTCCTTGACCAAATTTACCCTCAATCTCGTTACGAATTCTTTCGTCTAATTGGGCTTGCTTTTTAGTTTCTTTACTCACATTTTTCGGTGGTCTTCCCAGAGGCGGACCACTCAGCCTAATTCCTCTCTCTTTACACCAAGCTCGATTTTGACGAGTCCGATAAATTTTGTCCACATGAACCGATTCTGGATAATAACCTGTCAACTCTTTATAGTGTTCGATTTGAGGGAAGTAAATCGACTGATTCATTGAAGTTATCCCAGCTTAAACGGTCTAAAAAGACATAGCTCTCAAAACAGCTAACCGCCAGTTTTGCCCCAAATTCAACAGGGTTTCCGGCTTTTCTTCTTACGATGGGGCGAATGTGCGGTTGAGTTAGACTGACAATTCTCTGGTCAATTCTTGAGGTTTCGTTTGACCACATCCATTGTTGTTGACGGTAGATTTCGGCACAGGACTAAGAGGTTTTTATATTTCTTCTGACTTAGATTGGTTAAGGAAACTCCAGCGTTGACTAACTTTTCAATTGACGATAAATTTCTGTTTAGATACTGGAGTTGTTTCTCAATAGTAACTCGTCTTTCACTGCGCGTGGGGCGACGTTTACGGGCGACTTTTAAGTAATCTTTTCGGGCTTTTTTTCGATAGGTTCTCGGTTTTTTGCCCAGGCGATTTCTTCCACTTTGCCACAAACGGTCTAAGATTTTTTTGCTTTGTTGTCTGGCTTCATTTAATAAGCCTAAATCATTGGGATACCTGATGTCAGCCGGAGTGCAAGTGGCATCGGCTAAAAGTTATCCGAGGTTTTTCGTTTCAATGACTTCCTCTTCTTCTTTTTTTTTTGTGATTGCTCTTCGATTTCCTGGCTTTCCCTTGCCTTTTTTACCATTTTTTCATTGACTTGATTTACCAAGTCAATTCCAATTCTAGTACGAAAATGAACGAACATTGATGGTTCAAAGGGGGCTTGATTACTATAGGCTGGCATTCCGAGAAAATATTGTAGATAAGGGTTTTTCCGAATTTGTTCTACGGTTTCTCTGTCACTCGTTACTAGTTTTTCTTTAATAATTAATGCCCCTAATGCCATGCGAAATGGTTTGGCTGGTGCGCCCATATTTTGAGAAAAGTTTTTCTCATATTCGGCTTCAAATTCTGACCAAGGAATTAGGTCTGCCATGATTATCCAACGATTATCAGGGGATAGTTGTCCCGACAGAGGAAATTCAAACTTTTCTGGGGTAATTGAAGATGGCTCGGCTTGACGATACATTTGTTCTAATGGGTCAAGTGCAAGGGGTTGTTACCAATTTTAGCGGTTTTGGGCTTCTAGGGGTTGAGTTTTTGAGAAATTGGCTTTGGCTCTCATCCTCTTGGTATCAGTGTTTGACAGTTCTTCAGCAAACCCTATATAGCTCACTTAAAAGAACCCAAAAGGAAGGAGCGACGACATAGTAGTTTTTGGGTAGGACTTTATGGGGATATGTGGTTAAGTGCTTGGGAATTTTGTCAAGATTTTGTTCAGGTTATTATTGACGCTAATCCCCACAAAAGAGGTAATTATCTAAGAGGTTTTCTCGCTATGTCGAAAATTGAATCTTCTTTTTAATGTCCTTTTTTGCCGCTAATTACCATTAAGAAAGTTGCACAAATATCAAAGTAACTTTTCCCTTTGCTGTTGAGTAGAAAATCAATCAAGCAACCAACGCTCCTTACCCACTCCCCCAAATAGTGATTATCATTCTCAACGCCAAAATGGATCTAAAAAAGAGCGCTCCTTGTTGATTATTTTCTCAACTTAAATGAGCAAACTCTCTACCTGTCTTGGTTTCAACCCGCTTGTCACCCCGTAAGGTGGTAAACCTTGTCTACGTCGCTCGGCGTTGGTAAGCTCTAAGAGTTCGCGATCGTATTGACTTTGAGCTAGGATTAGTTCTTCTGTAAGTGGTGGTGATGAGATTGAAGATGTCTCTCGGTGGAAGACTGTAGCAGAGACGGGTAGAGAAATTAAAGTGGTAGTTAGTGCGATCGCGGTTAGTTTCGGTTTGGCTAATTTGACTCGTAGCATTTTCTGTCTCTCAACTAATTTGGGTCTTTATGTCAGTCTTTTGCTTCGCAAGTCAAGATTTATGCGATCGCACTCAAAGTTTTGACAATAGTTTACAAAAAGCGGCGATCGCATCGGTCGAACAAACAGCGATCGCCTGTCTGATACATTATTTTAAGAATGCTTGTTGACAAGAGGTTGACTAGGTAAAACATTAACTCCCAAATTGCACAATAAACACCTCATGTCTAGCGATATTTACGAATATTTAAAACCTTTAACAATTCGCGCTGAATTTTCTGATAAAGAGGGATTTTCGGAGCATTAATTTTCGCATGAACTTCAGCACCGGGACGCAATTCTTCCCCCGGATTTTCCATTTTAGCTCGCACGCGCAAAACACGCTTTTGTCCAGATTGATCGGCAATCATTTCTTGGTCAATTTTCTCAACTTCAGTTATAATTGGTTCCAGTCCTGGCTCTTTAAATCTTACAGTTACTTTCGCCCCCATTTGAATAATATCTGAGTCGGCTTGGGGTGCATTAATAACTACTTGCAAAGTTTCAATATCGGCAATATCCATTACTACCTCATTTTCTTGCATCTTCCGACCTTTATTTTTCACTAATTCTTCATTTGAGCTAATTACTATTCCCGCTTGATTAGCCCGAAGAATTTTATTTTCATTTCTTTTTGTTTCTAATTTATTTAAATTGATTGTCAAAGTATCAACAACTTTCTGAAGATGTATTACTTCCTCTTGGGTAGCAGATAATTGATTTCGTGCAGTTTCCGCAGCCGCTTGTTTTTCTCCTAACTCATCTGTTAAAGTAGCTAATTTTTCTTGCTGAGTTTTCTCGAAAGTTTCAATTTCGGCTTTTTTCGCCGATATTTGTGCTTCTAACTCCTCAACTTCTGCTAATTTGCGTTCGATTTCACCACGAAAACTTTCTTGTTTATCGAGTAAATCATGAAAATGTTTTTTACTTAAATGATGTCCCGCTTCATTAGAAGCATCTTCATAATTGCTAATATCTTCGCCAACTACTTCTACGCGCTTTTCCAGAGATTCTACTTCACTTCTTATTCCCGCGATTTTCTTATCAATTGCGGCGATTTCTTGTGCTAATTTTTTTACTTCTGGAGGTGGATTTACGGAACTAAATGTTTCTACTTCATCTTGAATACTTGTCAAACGATTTCTCACACTTTCTACAGCTAATTCCGCTTGTTCAACTTGGTTTTCCCGAATAGGAATTTGTTCTTTAGCATTTTCTAAGGCTGAGTGTTTTTCTTGTAATTGAACTTGTTTTTCGTCAATTTCTTTGTCTAAATCAGGAGTAGAAACTAAAGCGAGAATATCTCCCGTTTTGACAATTTCTCCAGGTTCAATTTGAAATTCAGTAATACTCCCTGGTACTTTCATATATATTAATTGACGAGAGTTACGAGTTGGTTCTAATGTTCCCGAACTTCTGACGGAATTAGATACAGGTATTTGACTGATAACTCCTAAACTAATTAAGATTCCTCCTGCGATTAAGATACCTCGATAAGGAAATGATTTTTTCTCAGTGACAATTGCCGTTTCTGGTGGTTTATCAGTAGCTTTTACTGCTGAATTGCTTCCCGGTTTAACTAATTTTAAGGGTGAGGAATTGCTAGGGTTAGCTGCTTGAGTTTTGGGTGTAAGGTTAGTAGTCATTAGGGTAGATATCCTGGTGTAATTAAACTTGATTAAATAAAGGTTATGTTAGCGACGAGGGAAAAAGTAATAAATCAGCCAAATTGCTAAAATTACTAAAGCTGTATAAGGAATATTAACTAATGTCCAGTCGGTAATTCGCCAGAAAAGGAAGCCAAACACCATCCAAATGTAAGCTAAACTAAAAGGAGCATAAATTGCTAAAATTAGTTTATTTTGATTGGTTTCCTTAAGAGGTTTTCCTTGCAATAAGTTACTGTAAAAACCAAAAGCGCGACGACGTAAATTGTTGATTCCAGTTACCGCAACTGCGAGATAGTAACTATCAAATTTAGCTAAAGGATTGAGATTTAAAGCTACAGTAAATAAAGCGGCTGTCATCAAGACTAAACTACCAATATGTAGCCAACTTCCTTTGCTAGAATAAAACCAGCACCAAAAGGCGATCGCTGCGAGCGCAATTTGGACGATAATTCCGGCTCCGATGACTAAAATGCGCTTGTGTCTTGATAAACTGTAGGAATCTGTAGTATTTGTATAAGCGGCGGGTACTAACATCATAAATAAGAGTCCCATTTCTGGAACAATGCCACCAAAATGCTTTAAAGTAAAGGCATGACCAAACTCATGTAGGGTGATAACTAATGCCATGAGTAAGACAAATGCAAAGAAAAAACTACTGGTTCCATAGGTTTGAATTAGTTTAACAATCTCGAAAGTAATTTCCGGACGATAGTGGATAGCAAAAACTGTGGAAATAGCGAGGAAAGTCACGAAAATTAAGGTG
Organism: Oscillatoria salina IIICB1; assembly: GCF_020144665.1. Classification (NCBI taxonomy): domain Bacteria; kingdom Bacillati; phylum Cyanobacteriota; class Cyanophyceae; order Oscillatoriales; family Oscillatoriaceae; genus Oscillatoria; species Oscillatoria salina. The sequence continues at coordinate 16,704 of NZ_JAAHBQ010000029.1, forward strand.
AAAGATTTTGACCACAACCAACGCAATTTGTCAATATTTTGGCTTAAGAAATTATCGGGATTAAAGAGTTTGACTTTGAAAAAAAGTAGTTGGAGAGGATTGAATTTGTTTCGGGGGGGTTTTGCAGGCTGAGTACCAACTAACATTCCCGTCGCTGCAAGCATTTGCAACAATAGTTTAAGTTGGTCGCGATCGATACAGAATTCCTCAGCGATCGCCTGAATCGATCCTTGTTGAAGTCGAGAGATGACGTTTTTTTCGCGATCGCTAACTTGCATAAAGGTAAAATCTTCTTGGTTGCGTAAAATCCAATAACCGTCAGGATTAGCAATCCATTCCACAGTAGATTTTAGCTGATATTTAGATGATGGCGGCTTTTGGTCATCTAAAGTTAAAACTCCTAATTTAATCAGCTTTTCGAGCAGTTCTAAGGTAAAATTCGAGTTAGTATCGGGAAACTTGCGTTGCACCGCCACTTGAATTTGATTAAGAGTATATTGACCGCTAAAGTGTTGCAAAGCATAGCCTTCTGTCTCAGAAAAGGTAAACTGTTCTAGAGAGGCGATCGCGCGGAGAACAACTTCTCCTGAGTTAGGAATTCGTCCCAGTCGCCAATAGATGCGAAGATCCGGACAAATCCAACTGTGGTAGTTTGTGGTTGAGTGGTCGTTTTCAAGGAACATAGATGATGCAACCTGTATCTATTTGGGTTTCAGATTTGAGCGAGGCTTTTTCGGCAACTGGGCGTGATTTGTGAGCAAATTTGGGATTTAGAGACACAAATATTTTTTTCCCTTTTAATAGTTAGTTAACGTCCTACAATGGCTAAAGGTGGTTTAGCTAATTGTTCGATAGTTAGCGATCGCACTAAAGCTTCAATTTTGTTATCACCACCAATCTCAAAAAACAAATGAATCCACTCAGAAGCAGTTAAAGAAAGCTCTTCCAACCAAGGAGAGGGGTTAACCTGACCCCATCCTACGATCGTACCCAGATTAGTCAGAGTTTGACTAGCCATAATTGGGTTAGGATTAAGTCGTACCTCAAGGCGAATACAGGATTGGAGAATCAGTTTTAGAGGTTGGTCAACAGTTGCCACCTCAGAAGAATTATTGCTTGAGTTAAGTTCCCAATAGTAGTTCAAATTGAGGACATAATCATTAGGAAACTGCCAACCCATAGAGAGTAATTCCGCTTCGGTAAAATCGTATTCTTGCCAAACTTCTTCAAATTGCATTTTGTTTAAGGGATTTAGGCTTTGCTATGAGTTAAAAAACCAGGAGTATCTTTTTGATTAATCGGCGATTGTCTTTACCAATATTGTTAATACACTTCATTTATTTAGCTGTGCGATCGCTTCATTAACTGTACCTCGAAAAACATTTCCTTTGTTGTACTCATGTTTTCCTTGAGCAATATTAGCGGCAATTTCAGCGCGACGGCGATATTTAATTCTTCGTTGTATAATTCCAACCAGGGCGGTTTGTTCCTCTAGAGACAAGGTTTCGACCTCATCTAAAATACTGTCAAAAGTTGAAGTTTGCATGATGGTTAATTAGGTAGGAAAGCGATGATAGCTATCTTTTTATTTCAGTAGAGGGGGATGGTATTTTTCTAAATGATCCAATTCATATTCCCAGACAAACGGATTATTGTAGATATAATCACGAATCTCCGCTAAAGACTTTTGATTACGGATGATATGTTCATAATAATTGCGTTGCCAAAATCGTTTCAGAAAAGGTTGCCATTGTCGTTCATAAACACCATGACGATACTTAGTCGTAGTCAAAGACTTGAACCGATGCACCACATCCCCCAAATTCAACCCATCCCACGTCGGGGCAATCCCCCCGCGATCGCCCCGATTCGATGCCGGCGTAGGGGCAATCCCCCCGTGGTTGCCCCGATTCGATTGATTACCCCGAACCGTAGGGGCAATCCCCCCGTGGTTGCCCCGATTCGATTGATTGCCCAAATTGGCGATCGCCTCATCACCCCGATTCAATTGATTGCCCCAATTCGATGCCGGGGTAGGCACGGGGGCGCTACCCCTACAGGCGTGGTTTCCCGTTAAAATAATAATCCCGTGAATGTGGTCGGGCATAACCACAAACGCATCAAGCTCAACCCCTGGATAATGTTCAGGAATTTCATTCCATACAGTTTGTACCATTTCACCCGCTTCACTAGGGTAAAAAGTAGGGGCAATCCCCCCGCGATTGCCCCGATTCGATGCCGGGGTAGGGGCAATCCCCCCGCGATCGCCCCGATTCGATGCCGGGGTATTCTCAATTTTCCCCAATAATGGCAATCGTTGATTCACGCAAATAGTGACAAAGTATGCACCTGGTTGGGAATAATCGTATCCTTTTAAACGGATGGAACGGCGTTTGTGGAGATGGGGATCGTAATTCATAGCATTAGTTATGGCATTAGTTTAATCAATCATTGTCTCAATCGGGGGAAGGCGATCGCCTTCCCCTAGAAACCTAGCGCGTCATCTACCTAGAAATTAATGTAATTTCGTGGATTGCGGTTATCTGTTTTCCAACGAAATGGATAGACACGAGTCTCAAAATGTAAGTGAGGACCAGTTGAATATCCAGTGCTACCTACATTTCCAATTTTCTGACCACCAGAGACGGTCTGACCCTTATGAACATCAATACTAGAAAGGTGAGCGTAAATAGTTTGAAAATCATTTCCATGATTGATTCGCACAAAATTTCCCCATCCGTTAGGGTGATACCCAACTTCAACAACCTTACCTGGTTTTGCCGCTTTGACTGGTGTTCCTTTCGGTGCGCCAATATCAATTCCATAGTGAAACTTACCCCAACGAGGACCATATTCACTGGTAACTCGATAGCCTGGAAGTGGGTGTTGCCATGCACTGTTACCTCCATCATCATTGTCATCATTGTCTTTAATCGAAATAGTACCAGCAACTTGCCAACCACTGNACTTGGTGGCACTACATCCAGGAATGCTGATTTTCTTCGTGTCATCGTTGCTGGGTCAATATCCCAGATATGGGTGGCTCCATCCTGTAGATTTCGCCAGAGAATATCAGAAACATTGTCTCCATTAAAACTATTGACTGGTTTGGGAGGACTTTGCGGTGCTTTGGAACTTATAACTTGATCGGGATTATTGTAGAACTTCTCAAACATCTCCTTGAGGAAGTTCAACCAAGAAGGACTCTCTAAAGTGCCAAAAACCTTCAAGAAATTATTCAGCGAGGCTTGTTTAACTTGATCGGGACTTGGTTGAGGTTCAGGTTGAGGATTAGGATCGTTCCTTGGTATATAAACCACTTGACCTACAGGCAATTCTGGTGCTTCTGCACTGGTAAAAGGTGTTGTTCCGGCTGGGTCTTTAGTGATTTCCGTCCAACGATCGCCATCACCTAATTCCCGTTGAGCAATTCCCCAAAGACTATCCCCAGCTTTCATTTCATAACGGTAACGAACCGCACGTTCCATCGGAGTAACTTTTCCTTCGCCACTCCAAGTAGTCGGAACAACTTGCAACTCAGGGTTATATTCCTCTGGTTTAGTCGCCTTAGCCAGAAGCACTGCCGCTACCATATTTAGTAATCCCAATCCAGTTTCGAGATCCGCATTAGCTGTTTTCAAATCGGTCGCAGTCGATTTGAGAAGGTCAATCACTTGACGATAACTTAACTCAGGATTTGCCGCCCAAACTTGCGAGACAGCCCCCGTTACTTTCGCCGTCGCAACAGAAGTACCATCCATCGCACCGACACCATCTCCCACAGTGGACATCACCGGATTCTCTAATGTGCCACCATCGGCAACAATATCTAAGCCATTGCCATAACTTGAATAGGCAGCGCGGTCAAACCCTTTCCAAGCAGAAGTTTCACCATCAATTTGTTCAGCAGCACCAACGGTAATAATGTTATCAAACTGTTGGGAAGCTTGACCTAAAGCAGACATCACTCCACCATCATTACCCGCAGCCGTCACAACTAAAACATTATTTTGGCGAGCATATTCTAAAGCAGCCATTTCTAAAGGTGTAAACTCATAACGAGTAGTAACACTACCATCAGGATTAATTTGCGTTAAATCCAAACTTAAATTAATCACCGCATTCGGCTGTCCCGAATCTCTGGCTGCATCCACAAATTCCACCAAAGATTCTGCCCATTTCCCAGAACCTATTGCTCGTCCCACCCAAAGAGGTGCATCATCATTAATACCGTCGATACCAATGCCATTATCTTGTTCCGCAGCAATAATTCCTAGGACGTGAGTACCATGTTCGTTACCTTCACCTGGTTCTAGTAAAGGATTATCATCACCATCAACTCGGTCTTTTCCTAAAACAATCCGACTGTAGTCAAGATCCGGATTATTACCACTAAAACCAGTATCAATCACACCAACCAAAGGCTGCTGTTCTCGTGCAAACTCAAAACGTACAGGAGGACGAGTCGGAGTTGACTTAACAGTAGGTTGAGTGACTGGCGGTTTAGAGATAGGATTTTGAGCAGGTTCCTCTGTTACTGGTGGCGTAGTTATAGCTTCTTTGCTAACCACGGTTTCATCCTCCACAACCGAAGAAGCGACTTCTTCAACAACTACCTCACCATTGTTGATCTCAGTAATTTCCTCAGTTGTATGAAGTTCGTTTAATGGTTCAGAATTTACCTCAGTAATTTCCTCAACAGGTTCACTTACTGGTGGAGAATCGTGAACATTAATTGATTCTTCAAAAATTACAGGTTCATCCTCTGCAATTGGTTGTTCAACCACAGCTTCAGAGACTACAACAGGTTCAGTCTCTTCAGTTGTCTCACTTTCCTCAGCTACAGGTTCAACAACCTCAGTTTCCGTTTCGCTGACAGTTTCTTCAGCTACAACTTCGGGAGTTTCACTTTCCTCAGCTACAGGTTCAACAACCTCGCTTTCCGTCTCGCTAACCGTTTCAGAGACTACCGCGTCCGGGGTTTCAGTTTCTTCTGTAGGTGTTTCAACTACTTCAGTTTCCGTCTCGCTGACCGTTTCAGAGACTACTGCATCCGGAGTTTCAATTTCCTCAGCTACAGGTTCAACAACCTCAGTTTCCGTTTCGCTGACCGTTTCAGAGACTACTGCATCCGGAGTTTCGCTTTCTTCTGTAGGTGTTTCAACTACTTCAGTTTCTGTCTCGCTGACCGTTTCAGAGACTACAACTTCGGGAGTTTCAGTTTCTTCTGTAGGTGTTTCAACTACTTCAGTTTCCGTTTCGCTGACCGTTTCAGAGACTACCGCATCCGGAGTTTCGCTTTCCTCAGCTACAGGTTCAACGACCTCAGTTTCCGTTTCGCTGACCGTTTCAGAGACTACCGCATCCGGAGTTTCAGTTTCCTCAGCTACAGGTTCAACGACCTCAGTTTCCGTTTCAGAGACTACCGCATCCGGAGTTTCAATTTCTTCTGTAGGTGTTTCAACTACTTCAGTTTCCGTCTCAGTTACCGTTTCAGAGACTACCGCATCTGGGGTTTCAGTTTCTTCAGCTATAGGTTCAACAACCTCAGTTTCCGTTTCACTGACCGTTTCAGATGTAGGTGTTTCAACGACTTCAGTTTCCGTTTCGCTGACCGTTTCAGAGACTACCGCATCCGGAGTTTCAGTTTCTTCAGCTACAGGTTCAACGACTTCAGTTTCCGTTTCACTGACCGTTTTTTCGACTACAACTTCGGGAGTTTCACTTTCCTCAGCTATAGGTTCAACAACCTCAGTTTCCGTTTCACTGACCGTTTTTTCGACTACAACTTCGGGAGTTTCACTTTCCTCAGCTATAGGTTCAACAACCTCAGTTTCCGTTTCACTGACCGTTTCAGATGTAGGTGTTTCAACGACTTCAGTTTCCGTTTCGCTGACCGTTTCAGAGACTACCGCATCCGGAGTTTCAGTTTCTTCAGCTACAGGTTCAACGACTTCAGTTTCCGTTTCACTGACCGTTTTTTCGACTACAACTTCGGGAGTTTCACTTTCCTCAGCTATAGGTTCAACAACCTCAGTTTCCGTTTCACTGACCGTTTTTTCGACTACAACTTCGGGAGTTTCGCTTTCCTCAGCTACAGGTTCTTCAGTTACCTCATCAGTAGTTTCGGTTTCTTCAGCTACAGGTTCAACGACCTCAGTTTCCGTCTCAGTTACCGTTTCAGAGACTACTGCTTCGGGAGTTTCAGTTTCTTCAGCTACAGGTTCGACAACCTCAGTTTCCGTTTCGCTGACCGTTTCTTCAACTATAACTTCGGGAGTTTCAATTTCTTCTGTAGGTGTTTCAACTACTTCAGTTTCCGTTTCGCTGACCGTTTCAGAGACTACAACTTCGGGAGTTTCGCTTTCTTCAGCTACAGGTTCAACAACCTCAGTTTCCGTTTCGCTGACCGTTTCGGAGACTACCTCATCAGTGGTTTGAGTTTCTTCTGTCGGTGGTTCAACGACCTCAGTTTCCGTCTCAGTTACAGTTTCAGATGTAGGTGTTTCAACTACTTCAGTTTCCGTTTCGCTGACCGTTTCTTCAGCTACCTCATCAGGAGTTTGAGTTTCTTCAGCTACAGGTTCGACAACCTCGGTTTCTGTCTCAGTTACCGTTTCAGATGTAGGTGTTTCAACAACCTCGGTTTCTGTCTCAGTTACCGTTTCTTCAGTTACCTCATCAGTGGTTTCAGTGTCTTCTGTAGGTGGTTCAACAACCTCGGTTTCCGTTTCAGTTACAGGTTCTTCAATTACAGGTGGTTCTGGGGTTACAGGTTCAGAAACGACTTCATCGATAATTGGTTCTGGTTCTGGAGTGAGATATGCGTCAGTATAAGCAAGTAAAGCTTGACCTAAATCAGAATTACGCCATTCTCGTCCTGGATCAATAACTTCATCTAAGTGTACTGCTTTGGCTACAGCACCGCGTACTTGGAAGATAACGTCATTATAGTCTCGGTCGGTCCAGTGGTCTACCCGGAAGTCTTCTAGGACGAAGGTATTACCGTCACCAGTTACGTCTGCGATTTGTTCGATGTGGAAGCCGTCTAAGGGGTTAGCTGCGGATAAACTAAATAAAGGACGTTTGTTATAGTCGGTTGCACCATCGAAGACTTCTTGTACTGTCCCGTTAGGAACTAACATGACACCAAATTTGTCTCCGGGACGCATTTGGAAGGTTTTGACTCCTTGATATTCTCCTTGGTTCCAATCTTGTTCACCAAGTTGACCGGAAAATCTTGCTGCTTCGCTGAGGTCAGAAATAACGACGTGACCTGCTTCGGAGTCGGAAAGTGCGCGATTAGCTGCTTCGTGGATGAATTCAGAGGAACCTGGTGTAAATTCTTCCATTCCTTCCAGGTTAAAGATGGCTAATTCTCCTTCGTAACCACCACCGTCAAAGAGGAAATCGATTCCGACTAAACCTGTTTCTCCGACGGTGAAGACTCCATTTTCAAATAAGGAATTGGTGTCTGCTACTGCATCGGTGGATTCTATATGGTTATCTATTATTGAGGTGTTTTCTTCAGTTTGACTGGTTTGGGAGTTGTCGGTGGTAGACTCGGTGAGTGAATCTTCGCTGGTATTGTCTACGGGTGTTTCAACGATTTCGCTATCTTCAGGTTCGCTAATTTCGGAATTGTCAGTAGTAGACTCGACGAATGAATCTTCGCTGGTATTGTCTACGGGTGTTTCAACGATTTCGCTATCTTCAGGTTCGCTAATTTCGGAATTATCGGTGGTAGACTCGGTGAGTGAATCTTCTGTGGTATTGTCTACGGGTGTTTCAACGATTTCGCTAACTTCTGACTCTGAGGTTGCAACTACTTCCGTGTCTTCAGATTCACCAATTTCTGACTCTTGCGTAACCTCTGAGACTATATCCTCGTTCTCTACTATGTTATCTAACTCGCTTGGTTCTGAGTTGGCATTATCTTCAGTAACATCTAACCCCAGATTTTCTGTCTGTGCTGTTTCGTCAGTTACTAAATCTTCTGCGTCTGTGGAAGTTTCACTGGTAGCTTGGGAAACTTCGTCGTCTCCAGTTAACTCTGCTACTTCTTCAAGTTCGCTAGTAATTTCTGTCTGAGAAATAGGATCGTCTATTTCTGTTGTTTCTTCGCTATCAGGAATTTCTGATGATTCGGTGATAAAGGGAATTTCTTCGATTTCGCTATCGAACTCGCTGCTATTTAAGTTAGTGTCAACTATACTGTCATCTGCTTCATCGCTGACTATTTCTGAATCGATTGTATCTTCTCCATCCCAGTTGTCTGTTTCAGAAATGTCTATTTCGTCAATGTCTATTTCTGGGACAGATAAGGCTACGGGGTCTGGTGTATCATCTGTACCGTCTAAGATTCCTGAAGGTGTCAGGATTGGTTCGAGGATAAAGGTTTCTATTTGCTGTTTTGGGTGAGTTTTTGGGGATTGAAAACCTTTTGCACGAGTACGTTTTGAGGATTTTTTCTGCAAGAAAGAAAAGATAGACATGGTTTTTGACAAGTAGTAGTGTTAGATGCAGTAAACAAGATAGCTAAGAAAGAGTAGTTTCTAGTTTATTTTGTAGCTAGGTTGCTCTCTGGGAAATAGTTTCGCTGGTTAAGTCTCGTTTTTATACTTGAAGAGACTTGGGCGACAACTTTTGGTAATTTGCACAATTAAGCGCTATTTTGAGGCGCTTTGCTGGAATTAATTTAGTTTGATGTTATCCCGATTGACTTAAAAATTAGGCTTGGATTGGTAATTAATGACTTTGGAGTTAGCCAAGATAATAATTGGCAAGGTTTTCGGAAATAATGTAGTAGTTTCATCAATACACCCTGCTTGGTAAGTAAGCTGAATTTTGCAGTATTTAAATAAGCCTGCATCTTCTTTATTCCTTTTCGATAGTAAATTTATTTGACGAATATTACCTCAGTGAAGCTACGGAATTATCGACGGAAAAGTTATAACTTTTTCTTGAATTTATCCAGGCTAATTCCAATGAATTCATGAAAATTTTTCCTACTTTCAAGTAAGTCTAAATAAGTCAATTATTTTGGGGTAAACGAATCTGTAAACACGCTACGTCTCAAAAATTTGTAGCCTGTTTTATTGATTGGTGAAAGCAATTTTTGCTTTCGATTGGGAAGAAAGATGAGCGATTCTCAACTGTCTCCTTACTCTCTTCTCTTGGTGTTGACTGCTTTTTTTAGGCGTGAGTACACATTTCTTAACAAAATACAAAGTGAGCTAGAATAAAAGAAAGGGGCGATCGCGCGATCGCCCCCACAAAACAATGTTAAAATTAACCAAGTCTTAAATTAACCTGGTAACAGCTACGATTTTAGAACAAATGTACTAATACTCGCTCCTTTTATTCAGTTTCTTGATTACTACGACGCTGACGTTGCCATAACAGCATTGCACCTATAGCACCAAAACCAATCATAGCCAAATTATAACCAGATTCGGGAACAGAACGAGCATCTGCAATGTAATCCCCTCCTAGTGAATTATCTCCAGGATTAAACGAATCGTCGAGAAGATTACCTACATCCCCAAATACCTCTTCCACACAAGGAAACGAAAATCCCAGACGAAAACTTGCAGCATTTGTAGGTACTACACCTTCTCCAGTTAAGAGAACTACTGCACTAACCGTAGTACCCATAATTATACCTTTTGTCGCCAACAAAGCCAGGTTTTTCCCAATTGATTGAATCATCGTTATTTACTCCTTAGTTTTGGTGTTGAAAATGGTAAATAAAAATACAACGCCCAGACTACTAAAACCACTAAAGTTATTAACGTAGCCGTTAAATTGTCGCGCAATATCTTACTTAACCAGATTAATAAATTACTAAAAACCCAGATAGTATACAATAAACTCGCTGGTGCGTAAGCTAATAAAATAGTTTGGTCATCAGCTTTTTCATTAATTGGGCGATTCTTGAATAAATCTATATATAATTGAAACGAACGTTTCCGTAAATTATTAATTCCTGTTAGCGCTACTGCGAGATAATAACCATCAAATTTGTTGAGAGGATTCAAATTCATTACTACTGTTAATAAAGCAGCTATCATCAACAAATAACTACCCGTATTCCACCAACTATTTGGGGGAAATAAGTTCCATAATCCCCAAGCAATTGCACCTACAGAAAGTTGACAAATAACTCCTGCTGCTACAACTAACGCTCTTTGTCTTCGCCTCACTAAACAGTAAGCATCGGTAGTATTAGTATAAGCCCCCGGTAGTAAACAAATAAATAATAATCCGATTTCGGGAACGATGCCACCGTAATGCTTTAAAGTAAAAGCATGAGCCAATTCGTGCAAGGATACTACTACCATTAATAACATTGCTAAAGGTAAAAGTAAAATGATTCCTTGCTTCTCCCACAATTGTTGTCCTGTCTCGATTATCCGGGGTAATTGAGCTAAACTAATTATTAAGGTTAGTGTGAGAATTTGCAGCAAGAAATAAAAAAATGAGGTTGTAAAAATAAATCTGACTTTAGCTAGATGTTTGTTTAACCATTGGTCAGGATTGAATAAAGGAATTTGAAAAGATAACAACTGCAAAATGTGGAATTTTTTCCGGGGTGGTTTCGGCGGTTGTGTACCTTCTATCATTCCGGTAACTGTTAGCAATTTAAGCAGGTTTTGTAATTCCTCTGCTTCGATTTTAGTTAGTTCGATAATTTCGGCTAGTGGCTGTTTCCCAAATAAGGAAATAATCAATTTATCTCGATGTTCTACTTGCAGAAAAGTGACATTTTCGGGGTTGCGTAATAACCAATAGCCATCGGGATGTTGTATCCAGTGTACGATGGATTTTAGGATTGGAAAATGAAGTGCTGGTTGGGATTCAGATTCATCTACCAGTTGTGCTAGATTTTCTGTATCTGATGTAACATAATTCTCGGATTTATTGAGTTGTTTGTGCTTTTCGGGAGAGTTAGATAAGACTCCTAAAGTAAACAACTTTTCGATTAATTCTACGACGAGGTTTGGCGCGATCGCGTCATCGTTGAGGAAGTTACATAAATGTTGTACTTGTGCTACACTATACTGACCAGTAAAGTGTTTGAGTGCGTAACCTTCCAGACGACTAAATTCATACGCAACTTTACCACTTCGAGAGCGTAAAGTAACTGGTTTACTACGACGAAGACTATCTAATTTCCAATCTTTAGTTAAATCAGGACAAATCCAGTCCTGACAATTATTAGCATCAAACTTTTGTTGCTGCATTGCCCTGGTAAAAATTATTTAGTTGGGAAAAAAGTAGGGAGCAAATTTTAGTTGTAGTCAGGCAGAAAATTTGCTTGGGTGCTGTTTGTCGAAAACTAATAGAATTAACCTAGCACGTTTTCCGGAAATTTACTAGGAGGTTAATTTAAAGATTTGATGAAGTTAACCTGTAAATGTGGCGCTTTTTGTAAAGGTTTAGTGAAGTTAACTGATAAGCAATAATTTTTGTTGATTTTGGAGAGCAATAATAATCAACCTACTTAGGGGTAGATTGTTAATTGAGTTTTGTAAACAATTGTAAAAATATCGAGCAGCTTGCATAAAAGTCGAGCCGTTTTGACGAGAAGTAATTGTAGGGGCAGATTCGGTTATTTTAAAAACAAATGTTTGGAAATAAGGCAGGAATTGCTTGTGCGTGCAAGTCAAATTACTAGCAAAGGAAGATGATTTTCAACTTGCATAAAAATTGAGTCATTTTAACGAAGTTGTAGGGGCAAATTTAACTTAGTCGAAAATGTATCGAGATGAGGTAGAACTTGCTTGTGTGTTTACCTATGGGTGCGATCGCGTTCCAATTATAATTAAATCTTATCAAATTGATAAGCAAATTTAATCAAAATTGGCACAAAAACACCCCTAAAAAACCGAGAACTAGATAGAAGGACAAACTTCACAAAACCAGGAGAAGTGCAAATGAAGTGGTGGCAATTAGGGAGAAAAAAGCGTTCTCAAGCCAAAAAAACAAGAAAATCAAAGAAACTTGCAGCGAGACGACAAACCTTCATCCTCGAACAAATGATTACTCCTAGCTTGTTTTGGGATGGTGGCGATAATGATTTTGAGTTACCTTTCTTAGACATTCTCTCATCGAAACAACCCGAACTTGACTTATCCAAGTTGTTAGATATGACGCTTCCAGACGGTGATACGGTTGGAGAGGTCATTAAAATGAGTAGTAATTTGGAGAATTCTCCTTATTGTCCAGCAGATGGTTCTAATTTACCTTCTTTTAGTCACTTAGACGATGCGCCAATAGCCACTCAACCACCAACGAACATTTCTGACTTTCAACCTGTAGATTATCCTGTCGTTATTACTCCTGTCGATCCCCCTGCTACCAACTTTACCACCATAGCGATGCAGGGAGATCGCACATTTGTTGGGACAATTGAACCGAAAGCTTCTGTGGATGAAGAATTTTCTCAGCAATTAAGAGAATTTGTTGACGCAGCCAGATCTTCAGGACAAAAAAATGCCGTAGTTCACCTTAACTTAAATTTAACCGAAATCGGCGATGAGGGTGAAGTAATCCCTCGTTCTCTATTAACTCCAGCAGAAAGAGAAGCTTTAGCATACGCCCAAGATAACCAAATTATTGTCGTCGTTGCGGCAGGAGATAATCCAGAAACCATCTCTAGTTTAGGGCAAATGTCGAGAGAATACGACAATATTATTACCGTCGGTGCAGCGACCAAAATTTCACCAGAAACCTATCAAATTGCTGACTATTCAGGAAGAGGTGAAGAATTAGATATTTTAGCCGAAGGTATTTGCGAAGATGACGAAACCACGGCTGTAGCTGCTTCTTGGCTAAGTGGTGCAATCTCAAAAGTTTGGGCGACTAATCCTGAACTTAATTATACCCAAGTTATTGATTTAATTAAAGCAACTGCCACCAATTTAGCAACCCTTGATGTCGGGTTATTAAATGTTACCGCCGCCGTTGAAAAAGCGAAATTAACTACACCGGAACCTTATTTACCAAAAATCAGTTTAGTCGCCGAGTCAAACCGTACTCAAACTATTGTTCTTTCCCCCGAAAAACCGAATTTAACTCTTAACCTTAGCGAAATATTTATTGCTAGCAAAGGACAACCTTTGCAATATGAACTTATTACAGGGGATAGTTCTTCTTTAGCACTTCAGTTAGAAGACAATTTACTTCAACTTAACGCCTTACCGAAAAATGGTACTACGGCGGTTGCTATTCGCGCCAGTGACGAAGCTGGAAACTCACTTCTCTACAGCTTTGATGTTATCACAAATAATCTTTCTCAAGAAAAGTTAGCAGAACTTGAGCAAATTCTCAGTCAGTTAAAAGACGTTTTTATCGGCGACGATTTAGAAGCTATTTTTGCTCATCCCTCTGTTACTGAAGCAATAACTTTCTTCTCAGAATTAATAGCAGCAGATGAAACAATTGTCAAAATTTTAACTAATCCGGAATCTTTAGCTGAATTAGGATTAAGTGACACAGGTGTAGAAGTTTTACAAGACTTATTAAACCGTCCCGAAATTGGCGAGTTATTTGGCTTACCTGTCTCAATTAATGAAGCTTTAAATAACAACGACCAAGGTTTATGGGAACAAGCTCTAATTAACGCCCAAGAAGCTTATTCCTTACTAGCAGAAAACTTTAAAATGCCTTCAGTAGGCTTGTTAGATTTTGCTGGAGAACATGGCGAAAATGTCGCTCAAACCTTAGCATCAATTAATCCTCAACTCAACTATGAAACCTATACAATTAATGAAAGTAACTGGGCGGAAGAATTAACAAAATATGTAAATAACTTACAAGCAACCGGAGAAAAACAAGGAATAGTTAACTTAAGTTTTGACTTAACTCAAATAGATGACGAAGGAAAAACTACCACTCGCTACGAATTGACTCCAGCCGAACAAGAAGCAATTAAATATGCTCAAAAACATAATGTGTTGTTAGTTGTAGCCGCCGGAAATACTGGCGATATTATGTCGGCTTTAGGCAAAGCAGCCATCGATTATGATAATATTATCACCGTTGGTGCTGTTAATAAATGGGAAGAAGTTGCCGATTATTCAGCACAAGGAGAAGGATTAACTTTAGTAGCACCAGGAGGTCAATTTGCCAACGATCCTGATGCTTTTGTCGGGACATCTCGTGCTGCTGCTTATGTGACAGGTGCAGCTTCTTTAATTTGGGCTGTAAATCCCGATTTAAACTATCAACAAGTCAAAGAATTATTAGTAACTACAGCGAAAGATTTAGGTGCAGAAGGTTGGGATAATGAAACTGGTTCCGGGTTATTAGATGTAACTGAAGCAGTGTTAATGGCGTATTTAGTAACCCCAGAAGAACTAACAGCAACGGATGTTCCAGAGATAACTAATTTTAGTGGTACAGGACGAGTAATACCACTAGAAAGAGCAGCTTCACCAGCAACAGAAGCGGTTATTTCTACACTTAATGATACCCAAAGCAATTTATTCGCGCAATGGCAACTTTTAAACAATTTAGGTAATCCAGATTTAGATTTAGCAGAACTAGATTTAATAGTTGAACAGCAAATTACTGAAGGGTTAGAAAAATATCAGCAAGTTAGTACCGAAGCAGCTATTACCAAAGCTGAATGGGAACAATTAACAGAAGCTTTAATTTTAGCTAATAATCACGATAAAATCGAACGAGGGCGACTACAAGCTTTGTTAGCCCGTCAACAAGAATTAAGCGAATTGTTAGAACAGTTACAGCAACAGAAGACTGAGTTAAGCCAAGTTAACGAAGAGCAAATAGCTAGTTTAGAAAATGCGATCGCGCAAACTGAATTAGAGATTGTCGCTGCACAAAAGAAACTGATCTATCAACTGGTCGATCCAAAGACTTTATTTACCGATTATACCACTATTCAGGAAGAGGCGATCGCTCAATCAAAACTAGCGGAAACTTATCGTGGGAAAGCTACTAATTTAGCAGCTAAAAAGACTGAGCATTTAAATAATATTCAAACACAGCAAAATAAGCGACGCAAGCATCTAAACTTAGCCCAGCATTATCAAAATTTACTTCCTCGTCACCATTTCGGTTTTAAACGACCTAATCCTTATTTGTCGCTAAAAAATCATCATCAACGTTTAGCCCAGGTAGCAGGAAAAACTATCGAAAATTTACAGTATGAAGTCCAAATATTTAATCAAAACCAAGCTATTTTAGAACAATTAGCTACTCAACTAGAACAACAAGCAAATCGATTAAACAATTACGCTGATTTTCTTGACACTGAAAAAGAGCGGATTACGGAAAGTAAAGGAACTAATGAAGATGCCAGCGAACTGCTAGAATTTATTCAAGAACAAATAGTACAACAAGAAGAAATTGCCAAGCAATATTGGCGACAAGCGGAAGTAGCAGAAAAGCGACGTAAACAAAATCAAGACCTTGCTATTTGGCATAATTCTCAAGTTATACAAAAACACCTCAACCCTCTATATAATCCACACTTTAATAAATTATTCAAATCGGGTAAACAGGCTCAAGAGTATTATTACACTAGACATCCCGAACATATTGGTTTACGCAACCAAGCACAGCAACAAGCAAATTCAGCAGCACAAGAACGGGCAAAATTAGAAAGTTTTGCTAAACAAGCACAACAGCAAGCTGATGCACTGAAGCAGCAAGCAAAAGCTTTAGAAAAAAGGATTGGTAATTGGTCGGAAATCAAGCAAGCAATTAAATATGAAATTGTCGCCAACCAGCTACAACTACAAGCAGAAAAAGACTTATTAGCTTTACAAACTCCTCTTCAAGAACAACAGTTAGCACAGTTAAATTTACAAATTGAACAAGTAGAAAATGAACTGAATAAACTGCAAACTGAGTCATTACCTAACCAAGAAGAGAAAGCTGCGACTACGGAAGCACGTTTAAATCAGATTGAGGAGCAACTGAAAGCTATAGAAGAAGCTCGTTTAACTGCTAAGAAAAATCTCCAAAGCTTTTTAGAAATTGATGGTTTTCTTCTGCCAAACCAAGAACGTCGTGCTAGTTTCCAGAAACAAGTAGACGATTTAACTGAAGAGAAAATCAAACTTGAAGAATTGATTTTACAGTTATCCAACCAATTGATAACTAATCCTCAAGAAAAAGTAGCAGCGCAGTTAGAAAAGCTACAGCAATATTTGGCGGAAATTGAGCGAGATTTGTCCTGGGCGCAGCTTAAATTAGAACATTTAAACTTATCAGCACCGGATTCTCCTCAACGTTTAAAGATAGATTCGCTAATTGAAGATTTGTCAGCTTATTTAAACGTTGATTCAAATAGTCTACCTCTGCAACAGTATCTTGACTTTCTCCAAGAGGTAAAAAGCCGTAATGCCGATTTATTGACGGGTTTTGACGATCTAGAAAGTCGCTTTGCTACTGCTGAAAACGAAATAGTTGAAGCGGAAGAAACTTTATCTAATTTAAAGAAAGAATATCAGCGATTGGGTTTAGACAAAGCGGAGTTAGATAGGAACATTGAGACTCAAGAAAATCTCATTGAAGAGAAACATTTACAAATAGAAGAAATTAGCGAAATCGTCAACGAACTGCAAAATAAAGTTGATACTTTAACCAGTGAACTTGAGATAGCTAAAGAGGAACCCTTCGAGCATCTTACTAATTCAAAAGATGATTTTTCTTTATTAAATCAAGGTGAAAATAACTGGTATTATGGTTATTATCGCGATGGGCGTTTTGTACCGTTTACTAAAAAATCTAAAAATAGTTGGTTTGGGCGAGAAAAGACACATAGAATAGAGAAAGGAGGAGGTCATCCAAGTACCAATTCTAATGCAGTATCTCGATGGATTAGTGACAGAGAAGGAACGATTAATATTCAAGGAAATTTAGCTAAAGCCGATGTGGGAGGGGGAGATGGAATTGTTGGGAAAATTATTGTTGATGGACAAGTTGTTTGGAAACAGCGAATTGAGCCTAAAGATAGTGTTGGAGTTGACTACAATCTTAATTTTAAGGTTAAACCTGGCTCGAATGTAGATTTGGTAATTGGTCGTTATAGAAGTATTTTTTATGACGCTACAAAATTTACAGCAGATATTAAATTCGATAAGGTTGCGACTCTCGAAGAACGCCTTGAAGCTGAAACGAACCAACTTAATGATTCACAAACAGAACTGAATTTTCATCTGGAAAATGAATTAAAGAATTTATCTGAGTCTCTCGAACAACTGAAAGAACAAACTAATCAAATAGAAGATTCTCTCTCAGATAAATACCGCGAAATTGAACTTGTGGAGGAGTATCTCCAGCAAGTTTATAATGAAATCGATCGCTTAGAAAGTCGCTTAGATGTTCTTAATCAAACCAAAGTTTTAGAAGCAAATTATCAAAATCAATCTGAGGAATGGGAAAACGCGATCGCGTCCCAAATCTCAGCTACGGAAGCTTTATTAGCCACACGACAAGCAGGAACAAGCGATCGCGCTCAACTCCTCTCCCTAGAATCGCAGCTTAACGAACTGGAAAATAACCTCGCATCCAGCCAACAAGAACAACAACAATTCGAGCAAGAGATAGCCGACACTCAGGAAGCTTTAGAATTCCTTGAGTCAGTACAACTAGATAACCAAAAAATAAAGTTACAGAGTTTAATCGAGCAAGATAAAGACTTAAGAAATAACGAAGCTTATTACTATAGTCTTGCACAGCAGAAGCTACAACAAATTTGGTATTGGAATGGTCGTACTTATGCTTATAATCCCAACGCAGCTAAGGCTTATCGCGCTCATTTGCAAAGGGCATCTTTATTAGCTGACCAACGCAACAAACTTTCGCAACAACGTCAGGAAACTAAGAGTAAAATTGCCGAATTAGAAGAGCAATTAACGGCACTGAAAGCTCAACTTGCTGCACAAAACAACTCTTTAGAAAATACCACTCAAAAGGTGGAAGAATTAACTGCGGAAAAAACTGTGCTTGAAAACGCGATCGCGCCCATCGCAGCACGTCTCAAACCCCTACAAGATGAGGAAAACGCCCAAAGACAAGCCTTTCAGGACGCGATCGCCGAAAGTGAAAATGCTAACAATCAGCTAGCAGAAACTACCGCTAATCAAACTGTTGCTTTAGAACAATTAATTAGTTTCGGTGTACTAGCTTCCGAATCAGACTTGGACTTCTTTCCCACCCAAGTTGAACCCCAAGTTCGAGAGTTCATCGAGCAACTACAAAAACGCAGTCAAGAATTAACTAACCAAGCCGAACAATTCAATCAATTAATTAATAATTGGCAAGCAGAATTAGCGCTTACCACAGATGATTCAAGTCGTCAAGCTTTAACCGAATCAATTGAGCAAACAGTCGCCCAAAGAGATACTTTATTAACTCGTAAACAGGAAAACGATACTAACCTGAAAAACTTAACACAACGACTAGAAAGAGCGCTGGAAGTCTTGAAAGTTTTGCGTCAAAAACAAGAAGCAGAAATTCGCCAAGAAATCCTAACTAACGACGAACGCTTAATAGCTTTAGAGCGTTTATTACAAACTGAAAATCTCGCAGATGAAGCAATTGATAGCGACAGTATCTTGGGATATGCTCAACTTAACGATACTGTACGTCAAGATTTAGTAGAGGGAGTAGCGACTTGGACGCAGCAGTTATTAAATGGGAATCAACAAACAAAAGAATTAGGCGAAAATCAACAGAATTTATCTCAATCTGTCGATGACTTAATTGCCTATATCGAAGCTAACTTTGCCGACGCTCACGGTGAATATAATTCGACTCATGCTAACTTACGCGATGCTATTACTACCTACGGAGTTGTTGCACCTCGTCACGATGAAATTCTCCAAGGAAAAAATACCCTTGAGCAAGAGATTGAAAAAATCAAACATTGGCTAGAACAAGATGCAAAATTGTGGTCAGAAATTGCTCCCATAGCCGAACGTTATGGGATTGAGTCAGAAGAATTAGCAGAATATCAAAAGCACCTTCAGCTTTTAGCAGAAGCCGAGTCAATTCTCAAACCTTTCTTTGAACTCGAACAACAAAAAAAAGCACGATTAAAACTATCTGAAGACTACAAATATTTTGAAAATCCAGATAACGGGAATCGCTACTTCTTTACTAAAGCTAATACCACTTGGCACGCTGCCCAAACTGAAGCCAAAAAGCTAGAAGGAAATCTAGTCACTATTCGTAACGATGCCGAGCAACAATTCTTGCGGGAAAAAGTTGGTAAACGCAGCGTTTGGATAGGATTAACTGATGCTAAAAAAGAAAATGAGTGGCGTTGGGTTAGCGGCGAACCTGTTGACTATACTAACTTCTATCCAGGACAACCTGATAACGCTGGAGGAAAAGAGGATTGGACTGAATTTCACGGACAAGGTTCAGGTAAGTGGAATGATACCCAAAATCGGAATGGTTTATCCCAAAATAACAAGCGTGGTTTAGTTGAAGTTTCTGTTAAAGATTTAGAGGAAAAACAAAAATCAATTATTGCTGAATTGCGTCAGTGGGCTGAGGAAAATAATGCTTTTGAGAAAATACCACAAATTTCTCACCAAATTATTAGTGAGTCCCAGGAGAACCCGCTAGATCGAGAAAAACTGGAAACTCTAAATCAACATCTCGGAGGTTGGTATTACCAACAAGACCAAGCTTTAGCAGACTATTACGAAGAACAAAGAAAAAAATATCAGCAACAAGCTAAAATCTGGAATAGTCACGTTAATGATTTTAATAGCGAGCTTTATTTAAGGTATAATCCAGATGTTTATTATAATGTTGCTATCGGAAAAATTGGGAGTGCGCCAGAACATTACCTAAATCATGGTCTAAGTGAAGGACGTTTTGCTAATCCTGAAGCAGCACATAATCGCGATATTGCCAGAGCTAAAGCTGAGGAAGCTGCTAAACTACGCGATATTGCTTTGCAATTTCCTACTGCAAAAGCTTATCGTCGAGGCTTTTTGAATGACCCATTGAACGAGCATTACTTGTCTTTAATTGCTGAGGATCAAGAACTTGCCAAGAAGTACGAAGAGGAACGAAAGCAATATCAAAGCGAAGCCGACAATTTTTACGCTCGAACAAAAATATTTAATGAACGCGCATATTTAGAAAAGTATCCCGACGTTGCTAAAGCTGTTAGAAAAGGAGGTTTTAAAAGCGGCTTAGAACATTACGTTAAACATGGAATTTTTGAAAAGCGTTTAGCTAATCCAGCCGCCACAGCGAAGTACGAAGAAGCTCAAGCTAAAGCTAAGGAAGCTGCTAAATTACGCGATGCTGCTCTGAAATTTACTCAAGCAAAAAATTACTTGGAAAACCTAGAGATTTCCTTCGACAATGGCACAGCAATCAACGTACTTCAAGAAGAAACCTCCGAAGAACAAACTAAGTATCAAACTCGACTCAATCAACTACAAGGAAATCTAGCCCAGAATGAGGCTCAAAGTGCTGCCGTCCTTGCTCAAGCTAACTGGTATGAAAAACAAGCTGCTTACCATTGGCAACGTAGTCTCAAACTAGGTCCAACTTGGACTGAAGAACGTAAAACTTGGAAACGTGGCAGCTTTGGTAAGAAAAAAGACCATTGGGTAACAATTACCCATATTGACCACCACTGGATTCTTTGGGACACCTATACTAAGTATGCCCAACAGTTGCGATCGCAAGCACTCAAACAAATACGAATAGCTAACAACCAATCTGAACGAATAGAACAACTCGAACCCCTACTAGAAGCCTGGACAGATGCAGACAACGCCGCGAACAACGCCGAACCAGCGATCGATGCTAGTCGCAACTTACTCGAAGTTCTCGAAACCGCACGAGAGCAAATTCCCACAGTTCAAGAACAACTGCAAATTCTCGAAGATTTACTCCCGACACTCCAGGAAGAACTTACCACAGCCAAGCAAGAAACAGCCAATTATCAAGCTCAAATCGCCGCCAATAACCAAGCCTACGACTCCGCATCCCTCCAGTATCGTCAAGCCATTGCCGACATCCTCGCACGTCGCGGAGAACTAAACAATCAGTCCCAACAACTCCAGCATCAACTTGGAGATATCGAACAGTGGGTAGAACAACAAAGCGTCGGTTTAGCCACCGAATTAGCCCAAGTCCAAGCACTTCATACCCAACTGAGCGCCCAAACTCAACAACTAACGAATCAAATCTCCACAGCTACCGGAGACGAATTAGTTAACTTACAAACCAAACTAGCTCAATTACAACAAACTTTACCCCTACTAGAAAACAAAGCCGCCGTACTCACCAGCCAACAAACCGCCTTCACCCAAAAGCGTACCCTCCTAACTGCCCAAAACGAAGTCATCATCGCCGAACAACGGCTTTTGGACGCATATCTTCTCAGTCCCGATACCGACTTCGAGCAACTACAAGAACAATTACAAGCTGCGCGAGAAGCCTTAGCCGAAGCCCAACGTCTTGCAGAACAAGCAGAAGCCAGCAGTCAAGCTTTAAGCGAACCTCTACAAGAATTACAAGGGAACTTAATCGCCCAAAATGACGAACATCTCAAAACCGCCAAAGAACATCAAACCGTCCTCAAAGAGTTACTCGAAGCTACCGAACTTCAGGCTAACTATGCTTTACAAGCCGCCCAACAACAACAACGGGTTAATAACTTAGAATTTCAAATTCTCCAGCGCTTACAAGAAGCCACCAAAGCAGGTTCTCAAGAAGCCAAACACTTACTCCAAGTTGCCCAACATAACAATATTGCCACCGCCGCCGAAATTTATTATCGAGATTATAGCGACCTTGCCAGCGACAAAGGTAGCAGTAGTTCTGGCGGTATCGCAACCGAACAAGATCGAGAATTAGCCGATAGCTATTATCACGAAATGTTGGTACATCGGCAATTCCAACAGCGCGCCCAAGCCCAAGCCAACAAATTTAAGCAAATTCGAGAAACAGCACAAGCGCAGATGAAAGCTTTGCAAAAACAGCAAGATAAAGCGATCGCACTGCTCAACGAAATTAACGAAAAACTTGCTGTCACCGAAGCCGAAAAAGCCACCAAAGAACAAGAATTAGCTCTTGCTCAAGCCCGGTTAGATGGTATCACTCGCATCCGCCAACAAACCGAGCAAACCTTTATTCAACTTGTCAGCATCGAACAACTCAATCTCGCTCAAGCTCAATTAGAACAGCAAATAGCCGCCCAGCGACAAGCAGATATCGAACAAACAGTTCAAGCTCGTCTCGAAAGGGAACAATTAGAACTAGAACGGCAACGTCTAGAAACCCAAGCGAAGTTAGAACAACTGCGCCAACTTCAAGCCGAAGAAGACTTACGCACCACTTTGAATCAAATTCGTACCGATGTTGGTTTCGCTTCCCTCGAAGGTACTGACAACCCCATCGAGTTACAGACTCAAATGGCGACTCTGCTGACACAGTTAGAAGAGTTAGGAGGCGAACAGCTTGAGTTACCAGAAAACCTGCAAGCTTTATTAGCAGAAGTTAAAGGAGATATTCATCTCGCTTTGCAAGGGGAAGAAGCCGAAAATATTCAGGAAAACCTCTTGCGAGCTACAGAAGCATTAGTTGGACAGGTGGCACATTACCAAACGCAAATATTCCAACTAGAGTTAGAAGAACAATGGGATGCTGAGTTATTGCAGTTAGCGGAGGAGGACTTACAACAAGCCAGCCAGCAATTATTAAAGGAGTTAGAAAGGGCGCAAGAATTAGGAAAAGAACGGCAGGTTATTGAACCACGGTATCTAGAGACATTAACGAAAGTAGCTAATGCAAAGCAAGCAGTTGATATTTCCCAAAGTTTAGCCGCCGAGTCTCGGCAGATTTTAGCGCAAATCATCGACCAACGAGTGGCTGAACGCAAGGCGCGGAAAAAGTATTTCTGGAATGAGATGTTGGGGATGGTTTCGATTATTACCAGTCTCCTCGGCACTATCCTCAGTTTCACTCCCCTAGCACCTCTGGGTTATGGTTTGATGGCGGTTAGCGGTATCATTAGCGGCGTTCAAGCCGTGATGAACGGTGATTGGTTAGGTGGTATTTTCAACGTCGTCATGTCCGTAGTAAGCGGTCTTACGGGCGGTTTAGGCAGTGCTGGTTTAATTAGCAAGGCAATCATGAACACAATACAAGGCATCCAAGCTGCGGTAGGTGGCGTATTTGCCGGGGCGCGTTCTCTGATGTCTGGCGAGAGCATTTTGGGTGCATTACAAATTCTTGGTAGTTTTGCTAGTTTTGTCACCACTGGCTTGAGCAATGTCGTTAACAACCTGACTGGGCAATTACAGCAAGTTATGTACCAAGTTTTTAATAGCTTGCAAAAAGTTCCAGTAATGATTTATAAGGGCGTAAAAGCTATTGAAAGTGGCGATTGGTTTGGCGCAATTAGTAATATTTTCAATACCATTACCACTCTTGGGAAGAATTTCGGAAGTTTCTTTGGCGACACAGTTTCTACAGTTTTCGATTATTTGAGCAAAGCTGGTAACTCTGCTTTAACTATTACTGGTGCGGCAATGGGCGGTACTTTAGAATCTGTTTTGTCTGGGCTTGATGGTTTATTGAATATTTGGCGAGATGATATCAGTGGTTTGGTTGACAATATTTCTGGGAAAGATGAGTGTGTTTGTGTTTCCAAGGATGAAGATGATTTTGAGGAAGAGGAAAGTGAAGCTAACGAGGGCGAAAATGTAGAAGAAGGTGAAAGTTCAGAGCGAATAGATGAGATAGAAAGAGAGAAGTTGCGTAAAGAATTTGAGTCTTCTGAGATGCGAGAGCAATTTGCTTTCTATAAAGATCCAGAAACAGGGTTGACATGGGATCGGAGTTTATTAATTGCTGCAATTGATACATCTAATCAAGAAGGATTAGCACAATCTTCATCTTTCTCTCCAGAGCGGCTGGTTCAGGAAGCAGAATTAAAATATGGACGTAATTCAAAAAGTGGAGGTCTGTGTTTAAATGCGGTTCAAAATATCTTGGAGTCTGTAGGTGTGCATAGTAAACGTGTTCCTCATGCTTATCAATTTCCAGATGCTATAAAAGAAGGCAACTTTCATAACTATTTTAATGAAGTTGATAATTTTACTCCACTTAAAGATATCCCCAATGGAAGTATTATTGTTTTCGATAAAACAAAAAACCGTCTCAGTGGACATATCGAAATAAAAGCGGCAACTCCTAAATATCCCACTCGTTTTATTAGTGATTACCAGCAATTTACACGAACCAAATATGACGGAAATGGACCAGCACATATCTATGTTCCCAAAAAATAACTTGAAACATCTAACAACAAATCAAAAATACCTACTCGGTTCCACCAATATTAAATGAACTTGACAAACTGCTTTCTTTCTGCTAAATATTAGTAGTTTTCAACAAATCAGAGGAGGTAATCATCAAATGGATACCATCAGTAAATATCAACAAATAATCGAGAAAATAATCGGCGACTATGCTCAATTGCGCTATTCCTATAGCGAAGTAGAGAGAAAAACGGTTTTCGACCGAGAACAGAACCATTATTTATTAATGATTTTGGGAGTAGAGGGTCATAAAATGGTTCATGGTTGCATACTTCATCTGGAAATAAAAGGCGATAAAATTTGGATTCATCGCGACGGAACTGAAGATGGTATCGCTAACGAGTTGGTAGCAGCAGGGGTTCCCCAAGACAAAATTGTTTTAGGGTTTTACCACCCAGAAACACGGGAATTAACAGATTTTGCAGTTTGTTAATTTGAGGAGGGTTTTCGGGTCAAGATTTACGATCGCCCCCTTCCACCAAAACCAACCCACCAAAAAAACCATGACAAACACAACAACCATCCCCCAAACCTACACCCAAAGACAAGTAACCCTAGACGACGTACCAGCGATCTATTGATTATTTTTAATTTCCCGATAAATTTCCCTCGCCGTTTTCTCCCCAAACATTTTTTCCTTTAACTCCAAATAATCCACTGATTGCGACATGGTTTCCCTAAAGAAAAATGCAGCTTTAGCAATACCCAGGCGATCGATAATTGCCCGAACACTTTCAGTTCTAACCGATGCCATTTCCGGCACAATTAACTTTTGAACCATCTTTATCCTCCTAAAAAGAACTAAGAACGCTATTAACAAAATCCGTTGGACTTTTAACCATTATAGCGCCCTCATACCTTTTAATTATTTTATCATCGCAAGTAATGAAAAAATCCACACCTAAACTTTCAGCACTCGCCAAATGCAGCGAATCCATTCCCTTAATCCCTATATTAGCTTCTATTTCCTCCGCTCTTACCAGCAACTTTTCATTCAAACTTTGGAAAGACTTAGCCTCCTGTAAAACACTTTCAACAAAAACCCGTCGTTCATTATATGGGTTGTTATTAGTTTCTGCTACTAAAGCCTCCGATGAGATAACTTCCACTACTCGATTTTCAATTAGCAAAAATATCAGCGTCATTGACACCGATTCTAAGTAGATTCTTGCCTGAGACTGGTCGTCAAATATTCTATTTAATGCGCTAGTATCTAAATAGAGTTTCATCGTTTAACTTGTCATCTAATACTTCAAAAACAACTAACTGTCATTATTAACCCTAGTAAATGGCTTTCTTCCAACCCAAAGGCACGTTTACCTCTAAAATAGGTAAAGGCTTTAATTCTTCTTGCCGAACTTCTACTACTAATATTTCTCTTTCAGATAACTGCACTGAAAGTGTCGTCCTCTCCTTTAGTAATTTGAGAAAATACTCAACAGAAAAAGATTGAATATTGAAAATATTCAAGACTCGATTAGCATCACTCATTGTTCAGGTTACTAAACTCAATTTTATTTTTATTATAGTAGTTATTGTAGAGATCGAGACAGATTTAATAAACTCAAAAGTAATAAGTTAGCTTAATGCCCTTAATCGTAATTTTTTTTCTAAATACAACTGTAACCGAATCAAAAATATGCTATCATTAAATAAAATAGTTTTAGTTAATATCCAAAACAATCTGACCCCAAATGAAAGCTTGCCAAATATCAATAGTCGCGAGCGATCGCGTAAATCTATCTAATAACTGACGCGAATTTACTCACCTTACTCACTAAATAACTATGAACTACAATTGCCGACTTGCAACTCCTGCTGACAGCCCAAAACTTGTTCCTTTTTGGCAAAACTTTGCTCAAGAAAGAGCGGCTGTTGACCCTTCAATAATTGTCAAACCTAACTTCAACTTTGAAAAATACATCCAAAATTAACTTGACAAATCGCTTTCTTTTTGCTATTTAGTCGAACAGCAAAACAACGAGCAAAAGACAATAAATTGTTCCATAATGCCAGCTAGAGATGCTTACCATACCAACTTAATTAACGCTCTGGTAAAAGATAACTGGAGCATAACCGACGACCCTTACTTTATTAAGTGGGGGACTAGAGATATGTATATTGATTTGGGTGCTTCTTTACTTCTGGCAGCAGAAAAAGAAGAGGTGAAAATAGCAGTAGAACTAAAAAGTTTTGCAGGTGCTTCCCCAATGAACGACTTAGAAAATGCTGTTGGTCAGTATATCGTTTACCATGATGTACTCGAAAAAACGAACCCAGACAGAATTCTCTACTTAGCAGTAGATGAAGAAGCTTATGCTGGAATATTCAGCGAACCCATCGGCAAACTCATGCTAGAAAATCAGCGCTTAAATTTAGTAGCTTTCCACAAATTAGAGGAGGTAATTATTGAATGGATACCATCAGTAAATATCAACAAATAATCGAGAAAATAATCGGCGACTATGCTCAATTGCGCTATTCCTATAGCGAAGTAGAGAGAAAAACGGTTTTCGACCGAGAACAAAACCATTATTTATTAATGATTTTGGGAGTAGAGGGTCATAAAATGGTTCATGGTTGCATACTTCATCTGGAAATAAAAGGCGATAAAATTTGGATTCATCGCGACGGAACTGAAGATGGTATCGCTAACGAGTTAGTAGCAGCAGGGGTTCCCCAAGACAAAATTGTTTTAGGGTTTTATACCCCCGAAAAACGCAAGATAACAGATTTTGCAGTTTGTTAATTTGAGGAGGGTTTTCGGGTCAAGATTTACGATCGCCCCCTTCCCCCAAAACCAACCAACCAAAAAAAACCGTGACAAACACAATAACCATCCCCCAAACCTACACCCAAAGACAAGTAACCCTATTAATGTACCCACTAATTCCCCTGTGGAAAGCCCTCGTCCACAGTCGCGAGCGATCGCGTAAATCTATTTAATAACTTACTCACCTTACTCACCAAACAACGATGAACTACACTTGCCGACTTGCAACTCCTGCTGACAGCCCAAAACTTGTCCCTTTTTGGCAAAACTTTGCTCAAGAAAGAGCGGCTGTTGACCCTTCAATGATTGTCAAACCTAACTTCAACTTTGAAAAATATATCCAAAATCAACTTGACAAACCGCTTTCTTTTTGCTACCTACTCGAACAGCAAAACAACGAGCAAAAAACAATTGTTGGTTGCTTATTTATTTACTTTTACGATGAAGCACCACCACCGGATCTTCCCAGCGAATTAGT
Source organism: Oscillatoria salina IIICB1 (assembly GCF_020144665.1). Taxonomy (NCBI): domain Bacteria; kingdom Bacillati; phylum Cyanobacteriota; class Cyanophyceae; order Oscillatoriales; family Oscillatoriaceae; genus Oscillatoria; species Oscillatoria salina. The sequence continues at coordinate 44,296 of NZ_JAAHBQ010000029.1, forward strand.
TACCGAACACGAACAAGAAAATCTTTTTCTTCCCCGTCGCGTAGCTTCAGTTTTAGGAATGTACGTCCACCCAGAACATCGCCATCCTGAAGCAATTAAACTGCTTACTAATGCTGGAATAGGGAAAGCTGAAGAGATGAAAGTTAACGACATTGACTTGCTTATTGGTGCAGACCAAACAGGTATTCAAGCATTATTACAACGGGCTGGTTTTACTAAAGCTGCTGTTCAGTATACCAAACATTATTCACTACCCGATGATGCTGATTTACCCAGCTTACATCCTCCCCATCCAGAAATCGATTTTCCTGAAGTTCCTACTCCTAATGCTATTCCTTTACATGACCCTCAAACTCATGCTTTAGTTCGCAACCCTCAAGGGGAACCTGTCTTTCTTTTTCCCTTAAAAGATGACCAAGGAGAACTAATAAAACTATCTAATGAATTACCCATTTATTCTACTCCTGTACGTGACCCTCAAACTCAAGATTTTGTTTTCGATAAAAATGGCGAATTAGTTGTTTGTCCTGTCCTGCGCGACGAAAATAATCAAGTAGTAGAATATCAAGGTATTCCACAATTTCATCCTCCTGCTTATCAAAAGGTTTCGGGAAAAATAACTCTCAAACAAGATAGTGACGGAAATTATGTTTTCTCTGATATTGAGTTAAATTCAGACGGGAAAATTCTCCGAAGTCCCGACGGACAGCCAATTTTTAAGTCACCTCTATTTTGAATTAGAATAGTCAGCTTAAGTTGATTGACACTGGAGTTTTTCTAACATGGGTGAATAAGCTAATAACAACAATAAATAGTAGAAATATTTGGCTTAATCTTTGTCTCTAATTATGCTTGAAACGAGTCAAGTTCAAGCAATATGTCTAATTTTGTAAATTTCTCTTGACTAGGAGACAAAGATTAGTCAAAATTGCTGAAAACTAGCTCGATTCTAGTTCAATGGCTGCAAAAGAACAATTACCCAGTGTTGAAGAGTTGAAGCATTCAGTAGCTTCAATCAATTTCCTGGCTGACTATTTATTCGGCGAGGTAGATTCTCCAATTAAACAACAATTCAAAGCCAATGCTTTAGCCCAACAACATCCAGAAACCACAGCCATAGTAAAATTAGCTACAGATTTAATTGCCCAGTCTGATCCCTTACCACCGGAGGAATTACTTACCGTCACCCAATTAGCAACCAAATTGAGTGACATCTTGAGTAAGAAAATTAGTGCAAAACAAGTCAACTCAGCATTAGTTGAATTAGGTTTCCAGGAAACTCACCCCAATCAATCTCGCTCTTGGCAACTTACAGAAGCTGGAACCGAGTATGGTTTAGTCTTAGCGACAACCAGCAAAACTAACTCTTGGAGTGGAACACGAGTCAAGTGGTTTGAGAAAGTTATCTCACCCCTCACAGAATACTTTTCTGACCATACAGATGTACCAAGTTCAGCTACTAATGGTCGTAATTCCAGAAAACCCATCGGTGGCGCACCTCAACTCTTATCTTAAGACGATTGAGCAAATATTTGACTGCTCCCCTCCCTCCGCGTTGCTAAAGGGAGGGGATTCTTAAGCCATCCAAAAATAGACTCTTAAAGGCGTAGTCAAAGCGCCCCTACTGACTCCTTTGAGAGAAAATTTCAAAGTCGCCGCTACTTTTGTAAATCTCCATCTCTTTAGAGCCCAGAGAAGTTAAACAAGATAACAATACCGGCGATCGCCGGTTCGGTCTAGATGTATTGACACTATTAGGGGTCGAGGTGGATGTTATAGCAGAGAACGAATTAGTTAGGACATCCTCATTTTCGGAAAACCTTGCTAGCATAGGCTCTCATCACTGTTTACTGTTCACTGTTTACTGTTTACTGCTATACCATCACACCCCTCCCATCCGAAACCGAGCGTGAGCGGTGAGATCCTTTCCTGGCTCAGATTGGTAAATAAATGTTAATTTTAAGCAAGTTTTGCCAAAAAATAGTTTTCTAGTTCAGAAAGATCGATAGCAGCGTCTAACAAGCTACCCAAATGCGATCGCAGTTTTGTTATTCGCACCGAAAAAGTGATAGGGCGATCGCCCTTATGATACAACCGAAACAACAGGATCTAACTAGGTACTTACTGTGAATGTAGATCGTTATCAACTTTATGTTTTACTGTCGGGCTTTGCTAACACTGAAGTACGCCAGCAAATTTGCGCACAGTTGCCATCTCTGCAAGGACAGAGAGAAAACTTAGAACAGAATTGGGAGCAAATTACCCAATTAGCTAGAGAGATTGCTAGTTCGTCAGATCGAGTTAATCTGCAAACAGAAGCCGACGTACTACGGGATACTTGCAAACATCCCTTCAGTGGAGCCGCACAAACAATTAACGCAGATATCTCCCCAGATAGTTTCGATTGTAGCATTATTGCCCAAGAAACTGACATTAAAAAAGTTTATTGGTGGTTTTGGCGATTCTATCCAGAAATTTTAGCTACCACACAACGAGATTTTTTACTAACTCCCGCTCACCCAATTTTACCAGATTGTCCGGAACCGAGTTATCGAAGTACAATTGCTGCTTTATTAGGTGCAATGTATCCTCCTGGTAAAGACTTAAATCAACCAGAACACCCTTATTTACTCATCTTTACTTTTTCCCCAGTCCAGGAAATTATCAAAGCCTCACGTAAATTTCTTGACTTTTGGTCTGGCTCATATTTACTCCACTATTTAAGTGCCAAACTTTGTTGGTATATTGCTTGTAAATACAGTCCCGATGCAGTTATCACTCCTTCTTTATGGAGTCAAGAAATTATTGATGCTTTGATGGTCAAAGAATTTGACAATGATAATTCTACCATTTTTCGCGATACTTTTCAACAGTATTCACGCGATAATTGCGACCCAGTTAAGCGTTTTCAGGAACAGAAATCTACCAGTTTAGTTACCGCCGGATTTCCTAATGTTATCACCGCTTTAGTTCCCGGTAAACAAGCAGCAATTGACTTAGGAAAAAAACTAAAATGCCAATTAAAAAAAGAATGGTCAAATATCGCCACTAAAGTCCGCGAAGATATTAAAGCGAAAGTACAAGATGCTGTCGAAAATAATGGCGATTTGTGGGAAACAATTTTAGAAGAATTTCCTCATGCCCATCCTAGCCCTTATGTTGAAGAATTACAAAAATTGCACCAGGGAGGGTGTTGGGAATGGAATCAACTTTGGGATGCTCAAATAAAGAATACCTGGCAATGTTATTGGAGTGCAATCCCCCTAGGAAACCCCGAAATTGACTTAAGTATATCTCTTACCGACAACCCAGATAACTATCAAGAATGGAAAGAAAATCAAAACCAAATTGCCCTTCCACGCTTCAATCAAACTATCCCCACAGTGGTAGAAGAAACTGCTTATTCCCTAGTTAATATTGGCACCTGGTGGGGAAGCCTTCAAGCCAGATTAGGACAAAGCATTCAAGCAGTAAAAAATACTCGTACTTGGAAGATTCCCGCAGCCCCAGGAGAACGTTCAACTATCTCCGGTCAATTTAGTGCCGTTCACCCTAGTTTACATTACCATGAAACATTCAAAGAAGGTGGAGGATTACCAGAAAGTTCCATGCGCTTATTTTGGCAAGTAATGGCAATTGTATATCCAGGTTTATTCAATGGTTCAGAAAAGCTAAATGCGCTTGAATTAACTAAACGAATGGCTTGGGAATACGGCGGTGTAGCCGAGTCGTTAGGGATAGATTTAACAGGAGAAGAAAATGATCCAGTGCCTAGCGAAGAGGAAGATTTAGAACAGGAAAATAATCGAAAAAATAGTTCTGAAATAGACTACGAAAAATTAATTCGCTTCCCTAATCTTAGCTCAATTGCTGCCGCCAAATTTGCTTACGAACATCCAGGAATAGTGCGCCAGTATTGGACAAATCTCAATCGATTAATGAACTCTAAGCAACCTAATTCGCAAGAAAAAATATTTGATCCGCAGTTACGAAGAAAGTTTCGCTCAAAAACGCGACGAGACTTTCAAGTACCTAAAACTGACCGAGAAATTCCCGGATATAACGGAGTGATGTTTTCTAGTAAATGGTTAGCAGACGATCTGAGTTTAAACCAAAGTGAATCTAACAACAATTTACAAAAGCTACGTGAAATAGTCAATCAAGCACATAAAGACTGTGGTTTCAACAACGGTTCTCCGGCTGATTGGTGGGTAATTGTTCTCGCAGATGGAGACAGTATGGGTAAATATGTTTCTGGTTCAAAAATGGAAAAATATTCTGAGTATCTTGTTCTCGATGCTATTGAGAACACAACTAAAAATTCAGCTAATTTTGAGGAACTTCTCAATACGAAAAAACGTATGGGACCTGCAACTCATGTGGGACTAAATCGCGCGCTTTTAGACTTTTCTAATCGTCTTGTGCCTTATCTTACAGAAAAACGTTTTTGTGGTAGGGTAGTTTATAGTGGTGGCGATGATGTAATGGCAGTTTTGCCATTAGCAGATTTACCTGAATTTCTCTTATCTTTACGTGCGGCTTGGTGTGGTGGAAAAGACCCACAAAATGAGTTTACCAGTAAAGGTGGTTATTGGCATCCAAACTCTCAATTAGAAGGTTTACCTTCCCGTCCTCATTTTACAATGGGTGAAGGTGCAACTATGAGTATGGGAATTGTAATTGCTCACAAAAGTGTTCCTTTACCAACTGTCTTAGAAAATCTCTGGGAAGCGGAAAAAGAACGAGCGAAAAAATTAGCAGGTAAAGATGGTTTGTGCTTCCGAGTTATTTATGGTGGTGGTAATACTTTAGAAGCTTTGATGAAAGGAGATTTACTCGATTCTTGGTGGAATTTTTTGCAAAATTACTCACAAGTGGATTTTAGTCCTTTGTTGTATCGACTTGCTGAAGAATTACCTCGTCACGCAGCAATAACCGAGTCAGATTGTTTGTTATCTAGAGCAACCGAAGTTATTCTTTCTCGACGGGAGCAAACTTTGTCTGATACAACTAAAGAGGCTTTACTTGACTGGGTTAATTGTTGGGAAGCGTGGGCTTATCAAACTCAACACAAACTGGGAAAAGATGCACTGGGTACTCAAGAAAAGGATTTGGCTTATTTGTTACGATTTAGTGCTTTCTGGGTCGATAAAATGATGCAGTTTCACGAATGGTCTTCTGAGTAAAGAAATATTTGAAGTTGATGCTTGTTGTTGATTTGATTGGGAAATAATGATGCTACATTGGTATGCAATTGAACCGTTGGATGTTTTACTTTTTCGGGAAGCGAAACCTTTTTCACCTGGGGAAGGTTCGTGGGCTAAAGGACAGTTTCCTCCGCTTCCGACGACAGTGTTTCAAGCTTTGAGGTCGGCTTTACCTAAATGTACGACAAAAGAAGAACGTCTTCAGAGAGATTTATCGTTTATGGGTCCATTTCTCCTGGATACCGATCACATACTTTGGCTACCAACTCCGCAAGATTTGTTAGCAGTCCAAAAGAAGTCTGCAAGTGACGATAATGCACAAGATGACTTGAATGAAACAACTTCAGAATGGGAGAGAACTTTACGTTTGCAACCTGCTAATCCTCAGCAGGAAGAGTGGAGACATCTTTGTTTCGATAGCGAAGAGTTACCACCAATGGTTGCTCCTATTGAACAATTAAAAGAAAATGAATTTATTTATCGTCCTTTTAGTTGGATAACTGCTTGTGCTTTGAGGAAATATCTCCAAGGTAAAAATCCAAATAATCCAAAGGATTTTCATGCTGACCCTTGGGATGTACAAATATTACCGCATATTCACATGGAAGAAAATACTCGACAAGTGAAGGATGCAGATGGATATTTTACTGAAGTTGCAATTCGTTTGCGTCCTGGGTGGAAACTGGTAGCGGGGATAAGTGCAAAATTAGAGACCACAGTGGTGCGTTTAGGTGGAGAAGGACATCGCGCGATCGCGTCTCCTGTTACTTTACCAGATTGGGAACTACTCGCACCTCACACTCAACCTCAAGGCAATTTCGCTTATCTGCTAACTCCTGGGTTAGCTGAAGTAGATGATGCAGTTTACGGTATTTATCCTCATTACTGGAAAGATAAATTAGCTGGATGCGTGGGAACTCGTCCTTTATTTTGGGGTGGAGTATCGACTATTTATCGTAAAAACCAACAGACACCACAATTCTCTTTACTTCCGCAACGAGCATTTGTTGCACCTGGTACAGTTTATCTGTTCAACAAATTGCCAGAACAGACAAATTTATTACCACAAAAAGTCACCAACTGGCAAACAACTTTCACTCAACTTAACTACGGAACCTTACTTTGGGGACAAAGAAAATGAAAACAAATCTAGCTTATTTGTATCTCCTTTCTCCTTTACATACTGGAGGAACTACTCAAGAAGGAAACTTAGTCGGTATTGCGCGAGAAGTTCATACTGATTTACCTTATTTACCTTCTAGCACAATTCGTGGTCGTTTGCGAGCCGCAACTCCGAAAGATATTCGGAATGAGTTATGGGGTAACACAATTGATAATGTTACTAACGGTGAAGATGATAACCTTAAACAAGGTAGTTTATGGGTAGGTGATGCAGCTATTCTTTGGTTTCCTGTTCCTTCTTTAAGTCATGGTGTAGTTTGGATTACTTCACCCTTATTACTACAACGTTGGGCGCGTTTTGTGAACCAAAATATAGCTATTCCCGAAATAGTTTTTTTTAGTGGCGGAAATCGAGCTAATCTTTATTTACGAGATACCATCTTTAAGAAAGATAAGTTAAAAGAATGGAAATCCGAAGAGTATTCGTCATTTATTCCTAACGGTTTTCAAGACACAAATGTTATGACTCAATTTTTGGTTTTGTCTAACCATAATTGTCGAGTATTGATTGAATCAAGTCTTTGGCGACAAGTAAAAGTTACCTTAGATTCACATAAATCTGTTAAGGGCGGATTTCGCTATGAAGAAGCAATACCTCCTGAAACATTAATGTATTTTCCTTGGGGAACAACTGTTGCTAACAACAATAATGTAGGGGAGGAAGTTGGTCATTTTCGAGAACTAATCAACGAAACCGATACTTGTCAAATAGGAGGACAAGAAAGCCTTGGTCGTGGAATTGTGCGATTGTGGTTAACTCCTGAAACAAAAAAATAACTAATTGATTGCTACCAGAAAATAGTTGAATTTGGAGAAAAAAATGCCAGAAGAATTGTTCGATCCGCGAGAAATTAGCAAAGAAGTTTATCACAAACTATCAGAAATAAGGAGTAACGAAAATGATAATCATCAGCGACTTAAAGAACAATATAGTCAGTCAGTAGAACTGTATACTTACTTGGCAACTTGGGGAATGTTACGTTTAAAAGCTGAAGAATTTGCTCCCAATCCTGACGGAAAACGAGATGCAATTATTGCTTATTTTCAAGTTCTCACGAAAATAACTGAAATTAAGCCCTTATTAGGGGAAAATAGCTTAGATACCTTAATAGCTATGGAACCTGAAGATTATCTCGGATTTACAGGTTTAGGCTTACAAGTAGCACGCGAGTTTGCATTTTGGGCGTTAGCTGTTTATGCCGATGTAAAAGCTGAAGCAGAATCAGCAAATTAATTAATATTGTTTACCCTGAGTAAGAAAATGCCACCATCTCCTTGGTTAAATCCTGAAGATTCACCTACACCAGATAGAACAGCGAGTTTTATTGAATATTTGCGTTGGATGCGTTCTCCAAATGTTGCAGATAAAGATAGTACCAAACTCGAAATTTTGCAGAATGCACAAAATAATGCTAACTATCACCAACGTTTAACATTATTGTGCGATCGCGTGCGTAGCTTTGCGGGACAGCAAGGAACAATCCTAGAACTAACTTGTCCCTGGCGGATTCGCGTCGGCGGACATACTGGACCAGAAAACATCCTACTTCCGGCTTTTGATGCCCTAGGTATGCCTTACCTCCCTAGTTCTAGTTTACGCGGTGTAGCTCGTTCCAAAGCAATCCGAGAAGTCGGAGAAGAGAATATTGCACCTTATTTCGGCGATCTTAATGCTACCAATCCTGCTCATCGCGCGGGGAAAGTCATCTTCTTTGATGCTTATCCCTTACCAGATACTCAGAGTCAAGGGGCAATTCGTAATCGTAATCAAAATCAGAACGGTGGACTAGCATTAGATATGGCAAATAATATTTGGAGTTGGCAAGAATCTCAGCTTCAATACAGCCCCAACCCTAATTTATTCTTTTCCCTCAAACAAGCCAAATTTGTGATTGGTTTGCGTCCGATGGCTGGTTGCGACGAAGCCACTTTTCAACAAGTGGTTGAGTGGTTAAGAAACGGACTGACTGAAAGTGGTTTAGGTTCGCAACTCAATACTGGTTACGGAAGATTAGTTTTATCTTCTTCCCCGAATACACCTTCAACAAATAATCTCCCTGGAGAATTCTTCCGCGTCGAATTTGAACTTGAGGGTCAGTTTATTCACGGTATCCAAGAATTTACCCAATGGGAATGGGAAGAGAGAGAAGGACAATGGGTACATCGGGGTAAACCCCAAGCCGAGATTCGTCCAGTTGCATTTAAGTCCATGTTACGTTATTGGTTTCGCGCTTTGGCACGAGGAGTTTTGCCTACTGATTCTGTTAAAAATTGGGAAGCCAACATTTTCGGTGGAATTAATCCACAACGACTGGGATGGTTGCGCTGTCATGTCTTACCTGGGAAAAACAACGAACCAAATCTACAAACGGGTATCCTCGTTTTAGCAAATCCACCAGAAATTCCTGAGAACAAAAAAAATGAAGTAAAAAAATTGTGCAAAAATTTGACTTGGATAATGTTTCACCTTGGCGGAATTGGACAAGGTGCGCGAAGACCTTGCTATCAGAGGAATAATCCTCCTTTTTGGCGGGGTTCAAGTCTGACTTGCATTCTTGACGACAATTGTAGCCAGGAAGAAGAAGAGTTCTGGGAAATACCCGAAAATATTGGCGAGTTTCGTAAATTATTTCGTCGTCGTTTACAAAGTTTTTATCGCTCATTAGCACAGTTGTCTCAAGTTGAGATAAACTCCCAACAACCATTATCTGTAAATACTGAAGCAGATTGGACTGAAGCAATAGATGCTAATTGTCGTATCGTTATTTGTCAGGGTCAAAAAAGGAACAATAAGGTTTGTGCATTGGCGGTTTTGCATAGTCAGGAGTTAAAGAAAAACGGAGATTATGACCCAGATTTATGTGGTGGGGTAAATCCTCCTACTCCCTCCCCAGTTTGGATTACTCACTTAGAAGAAGTTGATTTTCAGGTTGTTACTGTTTTTGGAGTTAATAACCCTCCCCAGCAAAACTTTCTACAACATTTAAGAAATCAAGCTGCACAGTATGTTACAGTCTGGAAATTTCCACAGCCAAGATAATAATCTCAAACCAAGCTATTTTTAGTTCAAATAGCAGTTTCACCGTGGCTACATTTGCTTAACACACATTAAATCAACAGAGGAAAATTAAATGACTATTCTCCTTACTAACATGGGAACTTCCGACCTCGCTGTCAAAATTGACGGTCATTATCTTCCCATTGGTTTTGACCGCAATGAACCGAATATGGCGGAAGCAGAAGCCGAAATTCAAGGTAAAGTTGAAGCTGAAAAATGGCGAAATCGCTTTGGGATTATTAAAGACAAACTTGGTTCAGAATTAGGAATTAGCGATACTAAAAACTTCCGCGAATTAAGTCGAGTAATCTTAGAAAAATATCAACAAGAACCCGAAATTTGGCACAAACGTTTACGTCCCGGACGTATTCTCGGTATCATTGAAACAGCCAAGAAAAGATTTGGTATTCATACTGCTTATATCTTTGTTACCAATCAACCTGAATTTGTTGTTAATTTCCAGGGAGAGAAAGAACCAAATCCCGGATATCCTACTGATTCAATTCATTTATTCCACATTCTCAAGCTTTGGTTTGAACGTGAGTTTGGTCAAGATTACTTGCAGTTTAAACCTGTATATCTTGAAGATGTTTCGGCAATTGATTTAGATGGATTGCTAAATAAATATTACAACTTCTTTCTAAAGCTTGACAAAAACGAACAAATCCTCATTAGTATTAAAGGAGGAACGCCACAAATGCAAACCGCACTGCGAGTGCAAGCGGTTTCTTCTGAAGTTTCTAATCAAGTTTATTTAGAACCAAAACTGTCGATTCTCAAGCTTTTAGCTGGAGAAGCTTCCGAGTGTCATGTTTTCTCTTATTGGCGCTATCAACGTATTCAAAAATATCAAACGGTTAAGCAATTATTACAGCGTTGGGATTTTGATGGAGCGCGAGTAATTTTGGAGCAATGGTTATCAACTTTAAAAGAGTTAGAAAAAGCGGGTATTGAGGAAGTTCAAGCTAATGAAAGTTCCTTGGAATTGCTGGTGAAAGCGTTGAGAATGGCAGTAGGATATCTTAATTTAGATGCAGAGGAAGCAAATAAACAAGCGGATCAAGCTTTAGGAGAGTTAGCAACAATACCGCAAGATTATCAGCACAACGGATATGCTCGTTTGCTCAATTTATATACGCAATGTTGTTTGTTTTGGGATTTAGATCGGATTGCGGATTTTCTCTCTCGGATGGGTTCTTTTTACGAGGAGACGTTACACGAGTTAATCCGTCAGTTGGATGGCGAAAAATATTTCGATCGTATTGAGTATCCTGATGATTGGTATTTGAATGAAAATACTATAGATGAGTTTCTGGCTAATAGCGATTTAGTTAATAATTTTGATAGGTTGGAGTCGAAGATTAATAAAAAATATTACCCAAAATGGCAGCGAGAAAGAGAAATGCCTAAAAAATATTACAAGCTTCCGGGTCGTTTTAGTAAATTAAATTTTGTTCAAGCTTTGGTAGAAACTAAAAAAGGCGATCTAGCAGCTTTTAATGAAATGACTTCCGCAATGGAAAAACTCGATTATTGGGCTGCAAAGCGCAATCAATTAATTCATGGTGCAAAAGGCGTTTCTAAACAAAGAATGAAAGAAGTTCTTGCAGAAGATAAGCGACTTCGGCAAGAAAGAAAAATGAAAAATAAGGATATCAGTAAAAATGTGGTTCGGGCTTGTAAACCGGAAGAAATTTTAACTAAAATGACTATTATTAGTCGTAGTGTTTTACAGTTGACAAAGGTGTCTTTACCGGATTCGGTGATGTATTCTAATCCTGATTATCTTGATTCAGCAAACGAACCTTATTACATTTATTCGGATATTCGTAAGTGGGTGGAAGAAACTCTCGATCGCGATTTGTGAAGATGAGTGACGGGAAAAGCGCGATCGCCACTTTTCACGCGATCGCGCTTTACTCTTATTGGGGACAACGATGCTCGTTACCGTTTCGATCTTCGCAAACTGAGGTAGCAGTTGTGCTTGTGGCTATGATTTGCGGTGCAAAACCTAGCACGAGGATGAGGGCGATCGCGATCGTGGTAATCTTTTTCATGGTTGCTTTTCTCCGGGTACGAACCAAAAACACTCCCAGAAGCAAGTTTTGTTAGCTAGTCAATGCCGCGATAATCACCTAATTACGCTCTCTTTTGTCCCTTCATTAACCACTCTAAAACCCATCTTTCTCAGCGACAATAGTTTTCATGCGAATGACGAAAAATTAATTTTTCATCTCAAATTTACTTCCCGAAAACAGAAAATTGCCCCCGATCTTTTTCCTAAAAAAACTAGACAAAACTATTTTGATGAGTTATTATAAATGTGGTGGAAAAACCAAGTAATCCCAAGAATATTTGTGGCAAGTTGCTTGGAGACACCACCATGAAAAAGCTAATCAACCTTGCAGTAGTAGCGTTAATCGCTTTCGCACCAATACTCATCCCTCATCAGGCTACTGGATACTTGTCGGGATTTCTGGCAATGGCGGTAAGATTAGGCGATGATTGCGCGATGCAACGTTTAGAGAAAAAGCTAGAGCAAAAATAGCTCGGAAAGTAACTCGGTTTCCCAAAGAACCGGGTTTTTTAATCTCAAAAATGAAGTTAGAAAACCAACCCCCTCGTTTCTAGACTCTGTCTAGAAATGCTCCTGGGAGGCTCCGCCTCCATAACAAAGATCGCGAGGTAGAATGTCAAAAATAAGGTAGAGACGCAGCGAACCACATCTCTACCTAGATAGCCGTACTCAGAGCGAGCGAAGCTACTTTTTACTTGCAGTTGTTTCCATTAATTCAACTTCCTTTGGAAGTTAGAAAACCGATAACTGCTCTCGGTTTCTAGATATTAGAATAGCCAATCTAGTTACTAGAAAGACAGGTCAAAATGACCTTGACTCACACCCAAATATCAACTAGCCCGTGTCGCTGTCTAATTACTCACAAATTTTCTTCCAGAGAGGAACAGGAATTTCCTCATAATGTTCCAAAAGAAAATCCATCATTGCTAAATGACGCAAATCATTCGTAGTCGGACGACGATAATAACGACCCCGCTTAAACCAACCTCTAACTGTCGAATAAGAACGTTGACAAATTTCTGCCATTTGCTCGTAAGTTACATTCCATTTCAGATAAAATTGCTGTGGTGTCATTCCTAATTGACAATGGCTGTAAAGTGAAATTAAATGCAATTCCCTTGCTTGTAAACTACGAGGTTTATTCATCCTCAAACTTCTCCAAATCAGTTTCCCAAGCTGTATCAACAACACACCAACGGGCTGAAGGTGAATCAGGGTCTAGAAGTAGTAAATAACACCATTTCCAATTACCAGATTCCGGTGCGTAGCCGTAATAACGACCGATAACAACTCCCCAATCAGTTAACTCTGGTTCATCGATTGGTAGCCAACTAACCACCGAACCAAAAGGGAAACGAGGGGTAGTTGCATCGAGAAAAAATGCCGGGGAATCGACGGGAATGGGTAACATTCGACTGCGGACTAAAGAATCGGCAATTACGGCAGATTCACCTTGGCGAATTCCATGCAAATAAGTAGAAATAACCTCAAAATTAAGATTATTTATTAGTTGCTTAATTAACAACGCCGCCAGATTTTCTAATTCCTCTGAAATCAAATTACTCTCGTTTATTTGAGCAAGTTTTTCCAGTAACTCAAGCACCGCAAAATCTTTCAGTGCTTTTTGATAACCGGGTGGTTCTAAGCGCAAAAAATCTCTTTGGTAGTTGACCATTTTTTGTCTCCTTTACTAACTATTAATGAGAGTCAATATTTATGACCACAACTGTTCGATTTGTGGTATAATGCCAGTAAAAACGTTTCGACATTGAAGCTGAAGAACTCCAAAGATTTTTACCTTTTTTTCGATAGCGATGAGTCCTTAAACTGCGGTAGCTAGCACCCTCTTGACAGAAAAGAGAAAAAGCTTTCTGGTACTGACGACGAGTGGATATAGGCAAATAATTCAGTTGTTTTTCAGCTTGTTTCGTCAGAACTAACGTGAATTTCGGCGATCCATTTGGCATCTCCTTGGCTGATATTTATTAGTCTCTCCCTTTGTTAACAATCAACTAATTTTTTACTATTTCTATTAGCCCGCATAGCTGAGCTTTCAGGCGTTTGGCAGGAATTTTGGGGGCAAAAAAGTTTCACACAATTAAAACTTGCTCGTCTACAACAAACTTAGGTTGAATTCCCAGAATTGCTACTTTATTTCGGCAGTGGGCGGAGAGAGGATAAAATCGGAGTTGGTCTGTTTCAGAATCGAGCATTTTGTCTAGCTTTTGTTGCAATTTTTCGTATTGATTATCGTTCAAGACTGCTTCAAAAACTGACTTTTGGACTCGCAAACCGTAAGCTTGCAAAAGTTTTGCTACTCTTTGGCGGCGGCTATCTTCTACAATGTCGTAACAAATTAGGTAAAACATCAGCTTTGACTAAGGTTTTAGGGTGGGGAATTCTCCCCCCTTGTTAAGGGGGGACTAATTTTAATGATTGGTTGAGAATGAGATAATTGTTTGGAGATTCTTCGCTCAGAATGACATGATTGATTGGGAATCAGATAATTGTTTGGGAGATTCTTCGCTCAGAATGACATGGTTGATTGAGAATGAGATAATTTTTGGGAGATTCTTCGCTCAGAATGACATGGTTGAGAATGAGATAATTTTTGGGAGATTCTTCGCTCAGAATGACATGATTGAGAATGAAATAATTGTTTGGAGATTCTTTGCTCAGAATGACATGGTTGAGAATGAGATAATTGTTTGGAGATTCTTCGCTCAGAATGACATGATTGAGAATGAAATAATTGTTTGGAGATTCTTTGCTCAGAATGACATGGTTGAGAATGAGATAATTGTTTGGAGATTCTTCGCTCAGAATGACATGGTTGAGAATGAGATAATTGTTTGGAGATTCTTCGCTCAGAATGACATGGTTGGCTGAGAATTATCGGACAAAATTAGGAAAACGAAACAAAACGACGTTGTTTGATAGTTTGCTTAACGGGGAATAACGCCAAAGGTTTATTCGCTTTCCAGGTTACAAATAAAGGTTGGTAGAAATCGATTTTTCCTAACAAATAATCCACGTAAGCTTGTACTTGCCATTGTAAGCAACGACGATAGGTCATTTGTCCGGCTAAATAATGATTGATTTGTGCGGTTAATTTGGCTTCCCAGTGGTAAATAAATTTCTCTAGGGCTGCGGGAGAAAGTAAGTAGTTTCCTAAGTCGTCGGGAGGAAGAAAGTCATCGCAGGTGAGAAGCTGGGAGTTGACTAAGTTGATAACTAAGTCTTCGACAATGGGGGCGCGAAATTGCTCCATTAAGTCGCAAACTAAGGGTGTATGATTGATGCAGTTGAGATGGAAGTGTCCCCAGTGAGGGTTTAATCCAACTTCACGGATGAAGGTGAATAAGTTTTGACTTAGAAGTGCGTAACCGAGATTGAGTAAGGTGTTGATGTAGTCTAGCGGTGGTGTGTCCTGGCGTTGGTGAAATTGGAAAACTTCGGGTAGTAGGGAACCGAGAGCGGGATAATATAAGTTGTTGGCTTTGTTGTGGTAAAACCAAAGGGCTTTGTGACTGTTGACGCTGGGTAAATGTTCGAGTAGCAAGGCGAGGGTTTTGATGGCTTCGGTGGCTAGTTGAGTTGAGTGGGAGTGGTTTAAACGCCGCAAGAGTGTGCATTTGTTGTGGAGTTTGGCGCGAATTAAGGTTTCTGCAAGGAGGTGGCTAAAGGTTTGGTTACGCCATTGCTTTTTTTGTTGGATTAAGGTTTTGCTGAGTGGTGGTTGGAAGTCGTTGAGGTGGACGAGAAGATATCCTTGTTCGCTGATATATAAGATCGGTTTTTGTTCGCTGAGGGCTATTCGGGTAGCTTGGGGAGAGATTTTGTTGGGGCTGAAGATAATGATTTGGCTGACTTGGTGGATGGGTATTTCTGCTTGGAGTTGGTTTTGTTGGTGAATTTGGAAGTATTTGTCACTGACGTTAAGTATGGTGTTGGGTTTGGTTATGTAGAGGGTGGACATAATTTGTTGTTGATTTGTGTTCTGTTTCTATGATGTGGGGGGGTATCTGAGTTCTTGTTTGCGTTTGTGTCGTGTTTGTATGAGTTGGTATCTGAGTTGGGAATGTTGGTGTTTTTGGGGGAATTTTTGGGAGTTGGTGAGAGGTGACGAGTGGGGTTTTATAGCAGTAAACAGTAAACAGTGATGAGAGCCTATGCTAGCAAGGTTTTCCGAAAATGAGGATGTCCTAACTAATTCGTTCTCTGCTATAACGAGTTTTGCTGAGGTGTTTCGTTAAAGGTTGGCGGTGTTTATTCTTGGTGTTGAATTAAAAAGCTACAAAAATCTTGGTGACTTTTGTAGCTTTTTTGGATTTTAATTCGCGTTTCGATTAGTTCTACTTCCCTAGAAGTTGGTCAATGGTTGTTCTTGTTCTCTCTTTTTATTGGACAAAAGTTTCCATTAGTTCAACTTCCGAAGAAGTTAGAAGACGGACTTTCGTTATCTGCTCGTACGCAGATAATTGTTTCCATTAGTTCAACTTCCGAAGAAGTTAGAAGAGGACGATTGCAAACTGGTAGGAGGTACTCCCATCTAGTTTCCATTAGTTCAACTTCCGAAGAAGTTAGAAGCGGGCCAGGAACTTTCGAGTTAGTAACTGAGGCATCGTTTCCATTAGTTCAACTTCCGAAGAAGTTAGAAGCTGCTCTTCTCGGATCCGCTGCCATTGGAGGAGCTCTGCTGTTTCCATTAGTTCAACTTCCGAAGAAGTTAGAAGCATACTGGGGGTGTCCGCCGGACACCGCGACTGTAACGCAGGGTTTCCATTAGTTCAACTTCCGAAGAAGTTAGAAGCGCAGAACGAGGGGCCAGCCCGTCCCGTTCGGGAGATGTTTCCATTAGTTCAACTTCCGAAGAAGTTAGAAGTCGGAGAGTAGCACTACTACGTATTACGGGTGTCCCCCAGACACGTTTCCATTAGTTCAACTTCCGAAGAAGTTAGAAGACCCCTCAAAAAGTGGTAATCTACGTCAATGGCGTAGGTCGTTTCCATTAGTTCAACTTCCGAAGAAGTTAGAAGGGGTTTGGCTTTGGCTGTTATTTCTGTTGCTGTTTCTGCAGGTTTCCATTAGTTCAACTTCCGAAGAAGTTAGAAGAATTCATCGAGTTCTCCTTCAGGTCAACATTCAGCTTTACGTAGGGTTTCCATTAGTTCAACTTCCGAAGAAGTTAGAAGTGCAGCAGGTCCAGGAAGTCCCATTGGACATTCAGTTTCCATTAGTTCAACTTCCGAAGAAGTTAGAAGAACAGCGGTGTTGGCCAGGGCTAGATCAAGCCATAAAGAAGTTTCCATTAGTTCAACTTCCGAAGAAGTTAGAAGAAAATTACTCCAAAAAATAATCCCAATGTCTCGTTTGTTTCCATTAGTTCAACTTCCGAAGAAGTTAGAAGGAAAAGTGTTCTTGGTAAATGGGAGCGGAGAACAAATAGTTTCCATTAGTTCAACTTCCGAAGAAGTTAGAAGAGGTAAAAGAGACAGGGCACGTATTTTTTTTAGAGTTTCCATTAGTTCAACTTCCGAAGAAGTTAGAAGGTATCGCAGCCTATGGGATCGTACATGGGGTCCGACATGTTTCCATTAGTTCAACTTCCGAAGAAGTTAGAAGAGGTGGAAACACCCCGCCAGCGACCGAGTGCACGGACCTGTTTCCATTAGTTCAACTTCCGAAGAAGTTAGAAGTTTGCCGGCACTTCCCCGGAAGCAATTTTTCGGGAAGATTGGTTTCCATTAGTTCAACTTCCGAAGAAGTTAGAAGTCCATTGGATATACAAGTACGTTCCGAATTAGGGACGGAGGTTTCCATTAGTTCAACTTCCGAAGAAGTTAGAAGAGTACGTTTTTTTTCTAAACGCTAACGATTCTGAAATTCTAGTTTCCATTAGTTCAACTTCCGAAGAAGTTAGAAGTAGATGAGGTTAACCGTGTCCTCCAACAAGCCAATATGTTTCCATTAGTTCAACTTCCGAAGAAGTTAGAAGCGGACACGCGCACTGTGACTCAAGAGTGTAACAAAAAGTGTTTCCATTAGTTCAACTTCCGAAGAAGTTAGAAGAATGAATGAGGCTCACTCCCCTGAGGAGATAAGTTTCCATTAGTTCAACTTCCGAAGAAGTTAGAAGGAAGGTGCCCTTAGATATCCAGGTGCGCTCTGCTGAGTTAGTTTCCATTAGTTCAACTTCCGAAGAAGTTAGAAGAGGGTCAAGATAGAACCCGCTTGGTAACTGGATTATAACCTAGTAAAATTCCGGGGGTCAAGGGAGTAGCCGAGTAATTGAGAATAAATGTCATTAATCACCTCGCTTGGAAGCTTGAAAGTCTTACGCTGACTGGGGTTGGTAGCACTCGACGCAAGAATGGGCATTTCAGCGATCGCGCGACTGCTACCAGAAAGGGTGAGAAAATGAGGAAACTAGGAGGGTAGGGTCTCGCTATTTACATTTTAGACTGGATGGGGCGGTAGTTTTCTTGTTCGCCAAGGACGCAGGTGAGATATTCCCAAACTTGTAATTCCAGACAGCGTTGATAGGTAACTTTAGCGCCAGTATGAGAATGAGTTATTTGGCTTTGTAGTTTAGTTTGCCAATGTTTGAGGAAGATTTTCAAAGCAGAAGGTTGGAGGTAGACACCACCTCGGTTGTCTGGGGCGGTAAAGTCTTCGGGGATAAAGATATTCGAGTTGAGGAGGTAGACGACTAAACTATCAACAATAGGGGCGCGGAATTCTTCAATTAAGTCGGAAACTAAGGCAGGATGGTTATGGCGAGGTGTGTGTAAGTTACCAAAGTGGGGATGAAGTCCGATCGCTTGAATTAAGGTATAAAGATTTTGGAACACTAAGGTGTAACCTAGGCTAAGAAGACTGTTGACAGGATCGGTAGGCGGACGACGGGTGCGTTTGGTAAACTGGAAAGGGTCTTGAATTAAGGTTCCTAGTGCTTGAAAATAGATTCGAGCGCTTTGTCCTTCGTAACCGAATAAGGTGTCAATTGATTCTGCTTGTGGTATTTTGTTAATCGTGTCAGCTAATTGGGCGATCGCTTCTTTGACTTCTGTTTGTTGGTGATAACGATTTAATCTTCGCAATAGTATCCAAGAGTTAGATAGTTTCCCCGCGACGATACTTTTGGCTTGACGTAAGCGAAATTCGGGGTTAAGAGAATTTTTGACTTGCTGTTGCAGATAGTCAATTTCGGCAATTTTACCTTGCAAGCGCCCAAAGTAACGTCCCTGATATGATAAAAACATTACAGGTATTTGTCGCCGTAGTGCTAAACTCATCGCACCGTGAGTGAGACGACAGCTACCAAATAAGACGATGTGGCTGATACGGTTGACGGGAATTGAGAGTTGGATTTCGCTGTTGTGGTATATCTGGAACTGTTGGTGCTTAACTTTGAGGGAAGCTCCTCGTTCGGTGACGTACAATACAGTCATAATTCAGATTTGGTGAAATTCTGCTTACAGTTCCATGTTCGGAAGTGGGATCTGAGTTTGGATATGACTATTGGCAGTTTGGTATATAACTTAGAATGAGAACTGCGATCTGGTATTCTAACGATGGGGAAACAAAAGGGTAAGCGATCTTTAATTGCCTCAATTACAGGAATTAAGGTTGCCAAGCTGAAACTGGAACAACGCAGTCTGACTCAAAAGCATTTTGGGGAGGATTTACAAATTTCTTGGTCTACGATTAGTAAGTTTTTTAATGGTAAGCCTGTAGATCGTCGGATTTTTGTGGAAATTTGTGAGGCTTTGGATTTAGAGTGGGAAGATATTGTTTTGCATCCAACTCTTCCTGAGTTAGAAGCGACTACGGCTGCTGCTAGTTTACCAGATGATTTGGCTTTTGTTGAACAAAGTTCTGCTCGTGCGAGAATTGCACTTAATCCTTATATTTTACCTCTTATTCGTCGGGAAGCTTTGTTGAGTCGCTGTTTGGATGCTATTTTTCGAGGGGTGAAGGAAAAGAAGCGTCGGGTGATTTCGATTCTGGGTGCGGCGGGTTATGGTAAGAGTACGCTGTTGGGAAGTATTTACGATCGCCTCAAGGAAGATTTTACTACGGCGGCTGCTGGTTGGGTGGCTTTGGTTCGCTGCAATGATTTAATTGAGTCAGCAGAGATGTTGAGTTGGGAGTTGGGAGAGAAACTCACTGGAAAGCGTGAGTCTATTGTTGAGGTGACGCGCAAGTTAAGTCAATCTCTGGGTCGAGGTGTGCTGTTACTGGATACTTTAGATTTAATTTTAGAACCGAAGTTAGTCCCGATTTGGCGTTGTTTGTGTATTGAGTTACTGGAAAATGAGGTAACTGTGGTTTTTACTTGTCGCGATACTGACTTCCGCGATTTTTTCTCTCCTTATCCGGAAAGTTTTGCGGGGTTTTTCGACAGTGTGGAAAAGCAGTTGGTTAAGGAGTTTGATGATAAGGAGGTAACGGAAGCGGCTACGGCTTTTTTGCAAGGTTTAGGTACTACTGATTTGGCTGGTTGTCAAGCTTTTGCGGAAAAAATTATTGCTTTGAGTGCGGATAGTCAGTCTTTAACGGAGATTACACACAATCCTTTACTTTTGGCTTTGCTTTGCGATTTGTTTGCGAAGCAAGAAAATGTGCCGGAGGACTTGACAGTTAGCCAACTTTATGATATTTTCTGGGATTTTCGAATTAGTCAGAGTCGGAAGTTGCATGCGGATGCGAGACGAGTCGGGATAGCGAAGAAAAATCTTTGCTTGCGGCTGGCGGAAATAATGTATGGTAGTTCTAGCGATCGCCTCAGAGATTTTGTTTACGAAACGCAGCTAGAGTTAGACGAGATTGAGTTTCAAGCTTATAGCGAATTGAAAAGCGACGGTGTAATTAACGAGATTGGGGGAGAGAGACTAATTTTCTTTCACCAAACCTTCGTCGAATACGCGATCGCGCGTTGGCTTTATTCTACACCCACCGGAGAAACCGCGCAAGTCGAACTTCTCGGCTTTCTCCAACTCGACCAAACGGCTTATACTAAACACTACTTATGGTCGGTGTTACGTCAACTTCTCAACTTAGTTAGCATTGGCGAATTTTTCCGGATTAGTCGCAACTTCAACAGACAACAAATGCTTCCATTTCGCACAGTTGCATTTGCGAGTGTTTCCCATGCCGACAGTCAAGCTTCCTCTATTTTACTCGAATTAATTCCCATTGCCTTACAACTTGGCGACGCTTACCAAAATACCTTATTAATTGCCATTAAATCAGCATCTAATCGTCATCTTAACTCAGTTTGGTCAGTTAACTTAGCCTTACTTTCCCATTGCGATACTAGCTTAAGTAACAAAGTAGCAGAAACCGCAGGCGAACTTTTAACCCGACTCCAAATTAATCCCGGAAAAAAAATCGAACAAGCCTTAGTTACAATTCAAAATCGCCCCTTAAGTTTAGACGCTAAAGGTAACGACGAACGCAGTTACTTTTTTGGCAATCTTATTACAGCTTACGCCCAAACACCCAAAACTTTTGGCAAAAATATCGACATCGAAGTTTGTCAAACTTTGCAACAACATTATTATAACTGCGGCAGTCAAACTCGTCGCGTAATTATCCAACTTCATTTAACACCAGATATTCCCCCAGAATTACAAATTAGTTTATTCACAACAATTATCGCCCAACCGCCACACAATTTATTCAAAGAAAAAGAAGAGGCTTTGAGTTTATTTCAACAAGTTTTACCCAGATTAATTAATAGCAGCGACACCAGCTTTGGGAATAACTGGTTAGCCGCCCTTTATACCCCAATTCCGGGAAGATGGGAACAAGTATTAGCTGCAACGGTAGGCTTTCAAGCTACGAAAAACCCAAGTTTAATTACAACTTTAGCAACTAATATTTTACTAGGAGATGCCCAACGAACTGGGAAGAAACTATATCTCGAACAACTCGCCCTCGAAGCAGCAATTAATTATGGCGCAGGGGAACTTTTCACTACTGCTTTATTGCAAATACCTTGTCAAGAAATTCCCTCTTCGCGCTTACCTACCGTCTCAAATTTATTAAGAAGTTTAGTAACTCAAGGTAACAATTTAGAGGGAGAATCTAGGAAAAAAATTGCGAATTGGCTATTAACTCAAATCCAACAGCATCCGAAAGATATTTTGATTATGCTGAATGTTTTAGAGGTAGATAAAATTCTCGGAGAACAATTAGAAAAATATCTGCCTCTGCTTCAGCCAAAAGAGAGAAACTTTGTCCTGAAAAAAATTAAGTGCATTCCCGAACAAATCGAACCTTATCTCCATAGTCAGAGTCACGAAAAAGAAGCCCGTTTAGCCTTAGTTAGACTTTATCAAGCTAAATCAGAAAACCAGCCCCAACCGGAAATTATTAGTTATCTCTATAAATTCTGTTTAGATAAATCCCGCGAAGTTAGTTTAAGCGCTTCTGATGTAATTCTTAATCGGGCGGAAAATGTAGGTTTAGACTTTGCTGAATTATTGACAATCATCGAACAATCGCCAGTTGTTGGTTGTCGCTTTAATTTGGGTAAAGCTTTAATTAAAAATTGTCAAGCAGGCTGGATAATTAATGAGTCAGAACTTTTAGCAATTTGTCAAGTTTTAAGTGAAGAAAATACTGACGAATTGATTCAAGTTTTCTATAAAATAGTCGATGTTTGGTCAGATACACAGCAATTTATCCCTTCAGAAGTGGCTGAGATGACTTTTAAGGTAACTGAAAGAATAATTGAGAGAAAAACAACCAAATATATAGAAACTTACTTAGCACGACCAGCTTATATTACCTTAAAAATGCTGGCTAATCTTGATGATTCTAGTTTAATAAATCGACTGGCGGATTGTACTCGTTTATTATTTAAGAATAGTAATATTAATCGTGCGATCAATAGTTTATTTGTGATTGGTTTGTTGGAAAGAATTAATCGATTTTTGCCCAATTTCCTAACGGAGATTGTCAGAGAAGATTTTCTGGAGTCAGAGAAGATGTTACCATTGACGAACATGGATGCGGCGATCGTGGCGATCGTTCATAGTCAAGGGAAAAATGCCCCTATTCTCGATGAAATTCTCCAAGGAGACTACCCCCAGCAAGTTAAGAATCACATTCTTCGCGAAAGAGAAACATCGTAGGGGCAATCCCCCCCGTGGTTGCCCCGATTCCCTCGTTTCTCGACAGAGTCGAGAAATGCTCTTGGGATGCTGGTGCCTCCACCAAAAGATGAAAAGATGACGAGGCAGAGCCTCTGGGGGTGCGTTACCCGGCTGGAGCCAGGTAACGAGGGAATATATCTATCTCCCCTCGTTTCTCGACAGAGTCGAGAAATGCTCTTGGGAGGCTGGTGCCTCCACCAAAAGATGAAAAGATGACGAGGCAGAGCCTCTAGGGGTGCGTTACCCGGCTGGAGCCAGGTAACGAGGGACGTTGCATCCAATCCCCAATCCCCAATCCCCAATCCCCAGTCCCCAATCCCCAATCGCTACTTTTTCCACTTCATCGGGCGATAAACTTCCTCTTCACCCATCAAACAAGCCACATACTCCCAAATTTGTAATTCCAAACAACGGTGATAATTTACTTTATACCCAGTATGAGGATGAGTAATTTCCTTTTGCAACATTTTTTGCCAATGTTGAAGATACTTTTTCAGTGCATCTGGATGCAAGTATACCCCACCTCGCGCATCTGGTGGCATAAAATCTGCCAAAGTTAAGATTTCGCCATTAACTAAATAAGCTACCAAAGAATCGACAATTGGAGCGCGAAATTCTTCCATCAAATCAGAAATCAAAGCGGGATGATTTTTTTGAGGGGCGTGTAAGTTACCAAAATGAGGATGTAAGCCTACTGCTTGAACTAATGAGTAAATATTCTGGAAAATTAAAGTATACCCTAAACTCAATAAACTATTTACTGGGTCGATGGGAGGACGGCGAGTGCGTTTGTTAAACACAAAAGGTTCTTTCAATAAACTACCATATCCTTGCCAATAAATACGCGCCCCTTCTCCTTCATAACCAAATAATACTTCCAATGATTCAGCAGTGGGTACTTTTTTAATCCATTGTTTTAGTTCGGCAATAGCTTCCTTGGCTGACTCAGTTTGGTTATTTTTGCGACGATTTAAACGTTGCAGGAGAATGCGACTGTTGTGTAACTTTCCCTCGACGATACTTTTGGCTTGCTGCAAAATAAATTCGGCTTCTAAGCAATGTTCTACTTGTGCCACTAAATACTTAATTTCTGCCATCCCTTCGGCTTGCAAACGTCCAAAGTAGTGACCTTTTTGGGAAAGTAAAATAATGGGAATCCGTCGTTTGAGTGCCAAATTTACTGCACCTTGAGAGAGGTTACAACAGCCAAATAAAACAATGTGACTGATGCGATTTGCGGGAATAGCTATTTTTAATTCGTGATTGTGGGAAACTTGAAACTGCTGATGTTTAACGTTGATATAAGCACCTTGTTCGGTGACATATAATGTTGTCATTGCTTCACTCCAATATTGTTTAGCACTAGCTGGATTAAAAACAGTTTTGTGGCGCTTGAGACTACAAGTACGAGGTGGACGCGAAATGGGAACTATGGTTTTTTTTTTCGCTTTGGTTCGTGACTGAGGTAATTTTCGTACTGGAGGGATAATTTGTCCTGCTTGAAAACGATAACCGAGAAATTTAAATTCTTCGTGAGGGGCAAATATTTGGGTCTTTTCTGGTTGTAAGGTGAGGTAAATGTCTCGCAGCCAGTAACGTAGTAAATGCAAAATGCGGGTGGCTTCTAGCAATCCTGGGGTGGCAATGACAAAATCATCTCCATAGCGGACTAATTTGATGTCTAAGTCGAGACATTTAGCATCAAATTCGCTTAAATACAAGTTGGCTAAGGCACCGGAAAGAATGCCTCCTTGTAAGACTCCTTTTATCCAATGTAAGCGCCGTTGTTGGATGATTACGCCACTTTTTAGTTGTTGTTCGATTAGGCGCAATGTTGTCGGTTCGAGTGAGATTTTTTCTAATTGGGTTAGTAATAATGCCCAAGAAAGGTTGTCGAAGAATTGAGCGATGTCGGCTTTGATTATCCAGACGGGTTGGGCTGTATAAAATTGGGCAAAATAGTCGATTGCTTGTTTGACACCGTTACCGGGACGATATGCGAAGGAACAGTTACTGAAGGTTTCTTCTAAGGCTGGATAAATTGATTGTAAGAGTAAGCGTTGGACGATACGATCTTTGACGGTGGGAATTCCTACTAATCTGTAGCCGCCGCTTTTTTTCTTGAGGTAAAAGCCTTTGGCTGGATAGGCTAGATAGGTTTCTTGTTGTAGCTGGTGTTGCAGAAAAGGTAGTTCTTGGTTAACTATTCCGCTAAATAAGTCGGTGGTAATTCCGTCAATTCCTGCGGCTTGGGTGCGTTGGCGAACTATTTCCCATGCTGCTTCTAGGTGTATGAGGGAGATGTCCATTTGGTTGTGTATTTGGAGGTTCTTTTTTCATTCTCCAGGGGGGTATCTGAGTTTGAGTTTGAGTATGTGGGGTGAATGTATGAGTTGGTATTTGATTTTGGGAATTTTTTGTTTAATGTTTGAGGGGGGTGGGGCTAATTCTGCGGTTGGGTTAGCTTTTTTATTAATTTAGATAAAAAAAACTACAAAAGTTTTTTGGCTTTTGCAGTTTCTTTTGGTTTTTATTTTCTGTTTCCATTAATTCAACTTCCGAAGAAGTCAGAAGACGAGCCTTCTCATTCTAGCCACTCTAACCCCGCTAGGTTTCCATTAATTCAACTTCCGAAGAAGTCAGAAGTGTTACAAAGAAAAAATATAATAGCTACAGCGTGTTTCCATTAATTCAACTTCCGAAGAAGTCAGAAGCTTGGGCTTGGGCTTGGGCTTGGGCTCTCGGTTTCCATTAATTCAACTTCCGAAGAAGTCAGAAGTTGCTGTTTCCGCTGTTGTTGCACAGGCACCCGGTTTCCATTAATTCAACTTCCGAAGAAGTCAGAAGACAACAGCAACAACGAGCATATACATGGGGACCATGTTTCCATTAATTCAACTTCCGAAGAAGTCAGAAGCCCTCGGAAGAAACCGTCGGGGCGATTGTCTATGAAGGTTTCCATTAATTCAACTTCCGAAGAAGTCAGAAGTATGGAAAAACTGTGGAGGGGAAAATTTCCGATGCTAGAAGTTTCCATTAATTCAACTTCCGAAGAAGTCAGAAGAGGAGAAGCGGACAAAAAATGCCGCAGCTCTCTGGATAAGTTTCCATTAATTCAACTTCCGAAGAAGTCAGAAGACTATCTCCAACGTAAGTCCGGACGCATTTTACGTCCAGGGTTTCCATTAATTCAACTTCCGAAGAAGTCAGAAGGCTTGTACGACTACCCAAAATTTTTTTGGGAGATCATATGTTTCCATTAATTCAACTTCCGAAGAAGTCAGAAGCAGCAGGTGTTTCCTGTGGAGTGGGTCTAAATATTGTTTCCATTAATTCAACTTCCGAAGAAGTCAGAAGGCGATACGGCCCCAGCCGCCGAGTGCAAAAATCTTGTTTCCATTAATTCAACTTCCGAAGAAGTCAGAAGCCCAGGAATTGGCTACTACGAATGGACGCAGAAAGGTTTCCATTAATTCAACTTCCGAAGAAGTCAGAAGTAGACCCATCTCGAGAGCACTAGAAAATGGGACAACAGGTTTCCATTAATTCAACTTCCGAAGAAGTCAGAAGTGGAGGCATGGGCAGCGGCAAGCAGCTAATTGCTAGTTTCCATTAATTCAACTTCCGAAGAAGTCAGAAGGGTGACACGAGACGGGGTAATCAAAGAGATTATCCGAGTTTCCATTAATTCAACTTCCGAAGAAGTCAGAAGGCTCTCGTTTCTGCTGGCCTTTTCGGTGGTGTTGTTGAGTTTCCATTAATTCAACTTCCGAAGAAGTCAGAAGCTGGTCTCGTTTCTGGTCTCGTTGGCGGTCTCGTTAATGCCAAGTTTCCATTAATTCAACTTCCGAAGAAGTCAGAAGAGCTGTGTAGGGGGGTGCGACCCCTCCCAAGCTAGCTAGTTTCCATTAATTCAACTTCCGAAGAAGTCAGAAGGCGTGTCTTCGACCACAACTTCCTCAGAAGAGCAAACAAGTTTCCATTAATTCAACTTCCGAAGAAGTCAGAAGTTCTGGTGTTGCTCTTTCCGGTCTCATTGGCTTCGGTGGTAGTTTCCATTAATTCAACTTCCGAAGAAGTCAGAAGAATGAACACATACATGGGGACTACGTTTGCCCCAAGGGTTTCCATTAATTCAACTTCCGAAGAAGTCAGAAGTAACAATTTTGCTTTCACCTTTATTGGCGTGTTTGCGTTTCCATTAATTCAACTTCCGAAGAAGTCAGAAGACCCCACTTTTTAGTGGGTTTGAAGTTGAGGTCCATATAGTTTCCATTAATTCAACTTCCGAAGAAGTCAGAAGAATTTTATGGTAACACAAACCACTGCCTCGTGGCAGTGGTGTTTCCATTAATTCAACTTCCGAAGAAGTCAGAAGGAAATTTCCCAGACTAACCAGACACTTGTCCCTTTGGAGTTTCCATTAATTCAACTTCCGAAGAAGTCAGAAGTTTTGTATAAAGCGGACGATATTGCTCTCAAGGCGGCCAAGTTTCCATTAATTCAACTTCCGAAGAAGTCAGAAGAGTCAATTTCGAACGTTGTTTCTGAAACTTTCCTGAGTTTCCATTAATTCAACTTCCGAAGAAGTCAGAAGCTGCAGCTAACGCAGGTGGCGGTGGAGATCTTCCGTTTCCATTAATTCAACTTCCGAAGAAGTCAGAAGGGGGAAACGACTGCCAACTCTCCCCAACACGGACAATTGTTTCCATTAATTCAACTTCCGAAGAAGTCAGAAGATCTTTTTTACTACCCTCTTGGGTGGCGTTGTTGAGTTTCCATTAATTCAACTTCCGAAGAAGTCAGAAGGGGTGGTGGCCAACGTCAGATAGCCCCGGACCGCGGTTTCCATTAATTCAACTTCCGAAGAAGTCAGAAGTGGGCTACAATAGTAGTTTTTGGGATGAAGGGTGGCAAGTTTCCATTAATTCAACTTCCGAAGAAGTCAGAAGACGAGGGGCGAGGGGACCATATACACGGGGACCAGTTTCCATTAATTCAACTTCCGAAGAAGTCAGAAGCTCCGACTTTCCCGCCTTCTCCGGAGAAGCCTGAAGAATGTTTCCATTAATTCAACTTCCGAAGAAGTCAGAAGTCGGTATTCTCGGTTCTCTGTTTGCTGGCAACTCTTGCCAGGTTTCCATTAATTCAACTTCCGAAGAAGTCAGAAGATTTTTGGAGTTATTGTACTCCCTCCGCTTTTGTTTCCATTAATTCAACTTCCGAAGAAGTCAGAAGTTTTAGATTTTCCGAGTGGTATTCCCTTAACCCAGATGGTTTCCATTAATTCAACTTCCGAAGAAGTCAGAAGCGTATTCGGTCCGGTGAGGAAATCAACGGCCCCTGTTTCCATTAATTCAACTTCCGAAGAAGTCAGAAGTCTAATTGAAAATAGAATAGAATATACAGTGAAATATCCTGTTTCCATTAATTCAACTTCCGAAGAAGTCAGAAGCAACGCCGGCCAATTAGGCAAGCCCTCAGTAGTGGTTTTCGTTTCCATTAATTCAACTTCCGAAGAAGTCAGAAGGGCCTTGAACGTAGTCGCGGCAGCTCGCCGTGCACTGGTTTCCATTAATTCAACTTCCGAAGAAGTCAGAAGCTTTATGATCAAATCGTCCAGGACTTTGAACCCGGGGTTTCCATTAATTCAACTTCCGAAGAAGTCAGAAGGGGGCGACAGACCGCACCCAGGAGGCAATCAATAATGTTTCCATTAATTCAACTTCCGAAGAAGTCAGAAGTTAATGGTTTGAACAATAGCCGGAAAGATTATCTCCGACCTCTAGTTTCCATTAATTCAACTTCCGAAGAAGTCAGAAGTTTAGAGAAACTGCGTGAAATAGGAAAGCAAAGTTTCATGTTTCCATTAATTCAACTTCCGAAGAAGTCAGAAGTTTTTTTGGGAATTGTGCGGAGGCCAACTCGGCCTTGTTTCCATTAATTCAACTTCCGAAGAAGTCAGAAGTGTGATGGAAGTTGGTCAGACTCTAGTTTATAAAAAGTTTCCATTAATTCAACTTCCGAAGAAGTCAGAAGCTTGGGTGGTGGCATTGAGATTACCCCTAAGGGTTTGTTTCCATTAATTCAACTTCCGAAGAAGTCAGAAGTAGTAAGTCTAAGAAGAGAGGTTCGATTAATTCTGGTGGAAGTTTCCATTAATTCAACTTCCGAAGAAGTCAGAAGAAAAAACCTATCTGAGCGCCCTCTTGACTAGGTTGTTTCCATTAATTCAACTTCCGAAGAAGTCAGAAGACTTATGCGGGGCAAACGCCCCAGCTGGCAATATCTGGTTTCCATTAATTCAACTTCCGAAGAAGTCAGAAGAACCCGCCGCGGACGAACCCGCCGCGGAATGGAAGTTTCCATTAATTCAACTTCCGAAGAAGTCAGAAGTTCTCTTTCCTCTGCTTGCTGGCAACACTTGCCAGTTTCCATTAATTCAACTTCCGAAGAAGTCAGAAGTAGCGATTTAATTCCCCGGCCTCGTGCTAGCTAACTGTTTCCATTAATTCAACTTCCGAAGAAGTCAGAAGATTTTTTGGCTTGTGCAGAGGCCAATTCGGCCTTAAAGTTTCCATTAATTCAACTTCCGAAGAAGTCAGAAGACGTCAACGGGCCAAATGGAGGGATATCTGAGGGGTCTTTGTTTCCATTAATTCAACTTCCGAAGAAGTCAGAAGCCGATCGCACCCAGACGGCTATAAACAATTACCGCATAGAATGGTTTCCATTAATTCAACTTCCGAAGAAGTCAGAAGCTGTAGACCCCCGCGGG